>NZ_JBNDHT010000284.1:0-1669 GCF_056755115.1 Rhizobium sp. SVR5-2C
CAGGTCCTGGCCGGCGTGCTCGACGGCCTGCAGAACAAGATGATCGCCTTCAATCTGGGCATCAGTTCACGCACGGTTGAGGTCCACCGCGCCAACGTGATGGCCAAAATGGGAGCGCCCAATCTGGCGGGACTCATGCGCATGGTCACCACGGTCGACGGGATTGTGCAACCGCTCACAACTATGACGTCTCGCCCCGAACCCGCGCCAACATAATGTTAAGTGAATCGAAGGCATCTGTTGCAACCACTCGTAGTTCTGCGATATGATACATTAGAAAATACTTTTTAATCGCGTGATCTTGCTTGGGGGCGATCTTGATGAGCGCAAAGGTCAACGCTTCCAGCAACCCCGGACCGACCGCTGAAGAAGTCAGCCAGCAAGTCGAACGGATCCTTTCAAGCGAGGAATTTCACTCGCCGCAGCGGGGTCGGCTGTTCCTGCAGTTCATCATCAGCGAGACGCTGGCGGGGCGATCGGGGTTCCTGAAGGCCTTCACGATTGCCAATGAGGTCTTCGGCCGCGAGGTTTCGTTCGACCCGCAGAATGATCCGGTCGTGCGGATCGAAGCCGGCCGCATTCGAAGGGCCCTCGAGCGCTACTATCTCGTCGCCGGGCAGGCGGACGAGGTCATCATCACCGTCCCCAAGGGCGGATATGTGCCGCATTTCGAATATGCGCACGGCCCGCAAGTCCCGGCGTCACCGGTCGAGAGCCCCGATGGCTCGCCAGGCGTCGAGGCCAGCGGGCATGACCGGGTATTTCCCGGCTCCCGTCGTTCGATATTGCTGACGGCACTGGTCCTCGGGACGGTGCTCGTCATCGCCGCAGCTTTTCTCTACCTCGCGCTTGCCCCTGCCCTGTCGGTCTGGCGCGGCCCGCTGTCCGGGACGCCGCGAGAGAAGGCATCTCAGCCGAAGGTTGTCGTGGAGGTTTTCGCGGGCGGTGGTGCCGCGGATACCACGTCGGACATCGCCCATGGCCTGAGGGATGAAGTGATCGGTCAGCTCGCGAAGTTCGACGACATCGTCGTCGTCGCCGATCCGTCGAGGACCGATCATGCCGCCGCGGCCGGCTATGCGCTGCAGGGCACCGTCCAGCTCGATGGCGACAGGCTGCGTTCCGTCGCCCGGCTGGTGCGTCAATCCGATGGTGCCGTCATCTGGGCCAACACCTATGATGCCGATCTTCGCGCTCAAAGCAAACTCGCGATCCAGGCCGACGTCGCACAGCAGATCGCCGCCGCCGTCGCTCGGCCCTACGGTGCCATTTTCCAGGCCGACACCGAGACGATCGCCCGCCAGCCGGAGAGCGGCGACAGGGATGCCTATGCCTGCACCCTGGCCTATTACAGCTACCGTCAGTCGATGAGCGCCCAAAGTCACGCCACGGCGCGCGATTGCCTGCAACGCGCGACCCAGCGATTTCCCAGGAACGCCGCGTCCTGGGCGCTTCTGTCTCTGACCTATCTGGATGAGATGCGATTTCGCTACAAGCTCGGCACATCGTCCACGGCCCAGCCGCTCGAACGCGCCGCCAGCGCCGCAGAGCGGGCGGCAGCGCTTGCCCCCGGCGATGCGCGCGTCCTGCACGCCCTCATGCTGGTCAGCTTCTTCGAAGACGACATCGACAAGGCCTTGCAGGCCGGCGCGGCCGCCTATGCCATCAA
>NZ_JBNDHT010000285.1:0-1544 GCF_056755115.1 Rhizobium sp. SVR5-2C
GAGCTATTACTACATGACGCTCGGCAACGCGGAAGCGCTCTCGCTTGCAGACAGCATCGGCACCCTGGAGCCGGGTACGGAGGCCGACCTCGTCGTGCTCAATGCTGCGGCAACGCCTGCCATGGCGCTTAAGATGGAGGTCGTGAAGACGCTGCCGGAGGAGCTCTTCCTGCTGCAGACAATGGGCGACGACCGTGCAATCGTGGAGACTTACGTGGCTGGCGCTGCGGCGAAGACGGCGCTTCCCGCCGCATAAAGCCTTCCAGGGATACGCTTCCGGTGGAACCGGTGCTTCGCTCACGAGTTGCGGCTGCAACCCGCTGAAACGGAGTATCCTGTCATGGAGTTGTTTTTCCAGGTCCTGGCCGGGCTTCTGGCCGCCGTCGCCATGAGTTTCGCGTTGGCGCATGCGGCCGAACTGCCTGGCAAAATGCGGCTCGGCCAGGAGCAGTATTTCATCGTGCAGTCGATCTATTACCCGGGTTTCACGATCGGCGGCATTTTCGAAGCCGTAAGCATCCTCGCGACCCTCGTCCTCCTGCTCATGACCCCGGTGGAAACGGCGGCATTCTGGCTCGTCGCCGGTGCGCTTGCCGCCCTTGCCGTCATGCAGCTTGTCTTCTGGCTGGTGACGCAGCCCGTGAACAAGCTCTGGCTCAAGGACACGAAACTCTCCGGATCCGCCCGGCGCTTCTTCGAAACCGGCGCCTCGGAAATCGACCCGGCGACGGATTGGACGGTCTTGCGCGACCGTTGGGAGCGGTCGCATGTTCTTCGCGCGGTAGCTTCGATGCTGGCGCTGATCCTGATCTTGATCGCAATCGCGCTTTGAGCAGACCGGGCGCGGGGGGCACAACTTTGGATATCCCCGGCTTCCTGTACGCGCATCAATTGCTGTCTGCCGAAACCTTCTTCACAGACAGGACCGGCCGCTGCGGCCACCGCTTCCACAGTGACCGCCGGTTACTTGAGACATCATGCGTTGCCGGCCGGCGTTAGGTCGAGCGCCTCGATGACCCGCGTGTATGGAATTGCCGCATCTCGATTGACATCCTCGACCGTGGATGCGTCGGGCGCTTCGAAGAGACACATCGATCGCTCTTCTCCGGGAATATACATCGTCCGGATATATCGAACATCCTGACCAGTCTCAGAGAACTTCTTTGAAGACGCTATTGCGCGCTTCTGGGCGGCCGCGAGCTGGTCCATGGTGATACCTTTGAGATCCCGCTCGACTGCATATACTGGCATGACCGAACTCCCTTGATCGATTGACTGCTAAACTCCCATTCTACGCCGTACCGATTATAAGACATAACGAATTTACGCTTTGATCCTCGGGTGCGTTCATCAGCCGATTTTGGACTGAGGGGCGCTCCGAGAGCGGCCTGCAGGGCATGAAATTTCTCATAACAGTTCCTTGGAAATCATGTTATGGGCGGTGGCATTCTCCTGATGTGAAAGTCCTATGCATGGCCACTCCGCTCACGATCGCCGACCTCAAGAAAATGGCACAACGCCGCGTACCGAAGATGTTCTTCGAC
>NZ_JBNDHT010000286.1:0-1485 GCF_056755115.1 Rhizobium sp. SVR5-2C
CTCTGACGGCGGCGAATCGACCGGGAACTCGGCGTAGAACGCCTCCATGCGGCGGTCAGAAGCGGGATAGTCCAGGCTTTCGAATAGAAAGGCCGGGTGCTTTTCGCCCGGCGGGCTTGGAAGTTTGAGACGCTGCTGCTTTCGGACGATCGCGATGAGCGGCTCCTCCTTGTCGGCATTGAAGAAGTGATCGAGGCCGACGCCGAAAACCATGGCGATCCGAAGCAGCGTGGGCAGGGTTGGAAACATCTTCCCGCGCTCGATCTTCGAGAGCATCGCAGGCGAGAGCCCTGTATGCCCGGCCAACTGCACCAGCCCCAGCTTCTTTCTCAGACGCAGTGCCTTGATACGCGGGCCGATCGCGTAGCGCTGAAGCTCGTTAGACAACGTGTCGGAGAGCACTTCGCAAAACTCCTTTTCATATCGGGAAAGCATAACGAAAAGAATTATCTTCACAAGACAGTTCTTTTTCAGGTAACGATAACTTGAGTGACAAGAAAGTGGATTTGCGTTATATGAAATTCATGGCGTGCATTCGCGCCCGTCATCGAGAGGAGAAATGTCATGAAACTGACAAGGCTTTTGTTCGCTGCGGCGATCACGTTCGGCAGCAGCGTCAGCGCGTTTGCGGCGGAGAAGGATGTCGTCGACACCGCCATGGAGGCGGGTCAATTCAAGACGCTGGGTGCCGCGCTCGAAGCGGCAGGCCTGGTCGCCACTCTCAAAGGAACGGGTCCGTTCACGGTCTTTGCTCCGACCGATGAAGCCTTCGCCAAGTTGCCGGCCGGTACCGTCGAAAACCTGCTGAAGCCGGAGAACAAGCAAAGGCTCACTGAGATCCTCACCTACCATGTGGTCGCCGGGAAGGTGATGGCTGCGGACGTGGCGGGTATCGATGACGCGAAGTCGGTAAATGGCAAAATGATCGACATCGAAGTCGAGGGCTCCACCGTCAAGGTCAACGACGCCGCCGTCACTGCTGCCGACATTGCCGCCTCGAACGGGGTCATCCATGTCATCGACAAGGTGATCATGCCGCCGGAAGGCTGACCTTTGATCCTTCAACCTGGAGAAGAACCATGAAGTCTATCAACATCGTCACGCTCATCCTCGTAATCGTAGGCGGGCTGAACTGGGGGCTGGTCGGACTATTTAGCTTTGACCTCGTGGCCGCCATCTTCGGGGCTGGCTCGGGGCTCGCCCGGATCGTTTACCTGCTGGTAGGGCTATCGGCAGCCTGGCAGATCATCCCCCTGTTTTCTGCAATGGGCTCCGGCGAGTTCGCTGCCGGCCATAACCGATAGGACCTTGGAGGGACCCGCTTGCCTCGTCGGCGGTTCCCTCCATCTTTTGCCGGATGGACATGTATTCCCTGCTTGTGTTGATCGCCTTCGAGGTCGCGAGCTTCGCTGCGGCGGCTACCGGCGTGATCTTTAGGCCAGGCAACTGGTACAAGCAGCTCGACAAGCCAAGATGGCGCCCGCC
>NZ_JBNDHT010000287.1:0-1459 GCF_056755115.1 Rhizobium sp. SVR5-2C
AGAAGAAGTAGGCACAGACCGCGCTCGGAGAGGACCGCGGAGCTGTGCCGGAGATGTGCAATCACACTGCTATAGGGAGGGGCCAGAGTGAAAATCGGACGTTCCATTATCTATATCCTGCTCTTTACGGGATGTACCATCAACTATATCGACCGCGTCGTGCTGTCGGTTTCGGCCTCGCATATCCAGTCGGAATTCGGCCTGTCGACCGTCGAGCTCGGCTATCTGTTCTCCGCCTTCCTCTGGACCTATCTGATTTTCGTCCTGCCCTGGGGCGTCTATATCGACAAGGTCGGAACGCGGAAATCGACAGCGGCGGGCATGGCGATCTGGTCGCTTGCGACGATTTTCACCGGCTTCAGCGGCTCGTTCTTCACCGCATTTCTGTCGCGGCTTGCCATGGGCTTCGGAGAGGCATCCACCTATCCGGCCGGAGCCCGCACAATCCGTGAATGGATACCGGCGCGCGAGCGCGGCGTTGCGACGGTGATCTTCAACTGCGGCGGCTATGCCGGTCCGGCGCTCGGTTCGCTGATCATGGGCGCCATCGTTGCCGCCTATGGCTGGCGCATCGCTTTCTTCGGCGCGGGCGTGATCGGCTTTCTGTGGCTCGTCGCCTGGCTGCTGTTCTACCGCCAGCCCGAGGAAGCGGGCTTCATCGGCGAGGAAGAACGCCGCAAGATCCTCAGCGAACGCGGCGGCACCGCCCGGCAGGGCGCAAGCGCCTCAATCGGTTCGCTGCTGCGCTACACATCGACCTGGGGTCTCTTCGTCACGCAGGGATGCGCCGTCTACACGGTCTATCTGTTCCTGACCTGGTTGCCGAGCTACCTGCAGGCAACGCGCGGGCTGGGCGTTCTCAAGACCGGTTTTTACACCGCCATCCCCTATGCCGTCGCCGTTCCCGGCACGATCTTCGTGGGCTGGCTGAGCGACAGACTGCTGCGCAATTCGCCTGTCGAGGGCGGACGGCGCCGCAATCTGGTGACGATCATGATGCTGTGTTCGTCCGGTGTCTTCCTGACACCTTGGATTAGCGACACCACATTGCTGCTGACCGTGTTCTCAATCTCGCTGACCTGCATCGGCAGCGCGGTCGGGCTCAATATCGCCCTGCAGAACGACCTGCTGCGCAATCCCGCCGATGTCGGCCGTGCCAACGGCATATTGGTAACGGGCGGCAACCTTTTCGGCGTCGTGGCGCCTATCGCAACCGGCTATGTCGTTTCCGCCACCGGCAACTACGATAATGCCTTCCTGCTTGCCGGAGCGCTTCTACTGATCGGCGCCGTCGTCTGCCTGACGATGACCCGCAAGCCGATCGATCCGCAGCCGCAGGAAGAGACGGTCGTGCCGTCCGCGAGGCAGCTCGTATGACCGGCCAGCTCGAAGACCGCGAGGCAATTCGGGAGCTGCTGGCCGAATATTGCTTCCTGCTCGATGGATACCAGCTCGCTGA
>NZ_JBNDHT010000288.1:0-1446 GCF_056755115.1 Rhizobium sp. SVR5-2C
GTGACGAAGCTGCAAGGCGTCGACCGCAGCTCGACGGTCATCGAAGGCCTGAAGGCGACCGCCGTCTCCTCCCAGACAGGGCAGACGATCGATGTCGATGCCGCTCGCACCGAAGTGCATCTGCGCCAGAATGCCGGCGATCTCGATGGCGCGATTTCCTTTCAGGATGCAAATGCGGTCATCAAGGACTGGCCGCAGGTCTTCCCGCAGTTTTCCGCGAGCGCCGATCTCACACTCGCGGGCAAGGCGGGCATGATCGACGGCAGTGACCAGCAAGGGCTTTACGGGGCGAGCGGAGAGCTGCGCAAGGTCGTGGCCGACATCGGCAACGGCCGAGTGATGACGTTGACCGGCCCGTTCTCCTTCGACGAAAAAGGCTTTCTGTCTGGCAAGTTCAAGCTCGAAATCGAGAAACTGGGACCCTGGCGTGACAGCATGAAGAAGGCCTTCCCGGAGGTCGCCGATACTGTCGATACAGCTGCCAAGCTTCTGAAGGCGCTCGCAATCGGCGGGGACAGGGTTTCAGTCGATCTCGTCGTCAAACATGGCCTAGCCACGGTCGGCGGTTTCATCCCGCTCGGCGCTATTCCGCCGATCTGAGGCTCAGCTCTTCTTCTGCTCTTGCAGGTGCGGGCGGCCGAAGTCCGGCGTATCCACATCCTGTCCGGCCTGGATGATCGAACGGCGAACGGCGCGCGTGCGGCTGAAGAGTTCGAAAAGCTTGTCGCCCTCGCCCCACCGGATCGCCCGCTGCAGGTAGGCAAGGTCCTCGGAAAAACGCGACAGCATTTCGAGGATAGCATCCTTGTTGTGCAGGCAGACGTCACGCCACATCGTCGGGTCGGAGGCGGCAAGGCGTGTGAAATCGCGGAAGCCCGACGCGGAATATTTGATGACTTCCGATTCCGTCACGGTTTCCAGATCGTCGGCCGTACCAACAATATTGTAGGCGATGATGTGTGGAAGGTGCGAGACGATGGCCAGCACCTTGTCGTGATGCTCGGCATCCATCTCATCAACCTTGGAACCAAGGCTTTCCCAGAATGTGCGGAGCTTTTTCACCGCAGCTTCATCCGTGTCGGCGATCGGCGTAAAGATGCACCAGCGGCCTTCGAAAAGGCCGGGGAAGCCGGCATCAGGACCGGATTTCTCCGTACCGGCCAGCGGATGACCAGGAATGAAGTGCACGTGCGGCGGCATATGCGGCTGCATCTGCGCGATAACCGACGCCTTGGTGGATCCCACGTCGGTGACGATCGCGCCCGGCTTGAGGCTTCCTGCGATTTCCTTGGCAACACTCCCGGACGCGCCGACCGGCACGGAGACGATGACGAGATCGGCATCCGTGGCAGCTTCCGCCGCCGACGTCGTATAGCGAGTGCCGAGCTGCAGTTCCTCGGCGCGCTTCAACGTTTCAGCGCTGCGCGTGGCAATCACCACTTCATT
>NZ_JBNDHT010000289.1:0-1319 GCF_056755115.1 Rhizobium sp. SVR5-2C
TGGAGTAGCCCCCAAAAGACCGGACATGCTCAGGTTTGAGATTGCGAGCTGATGAACTCGCGCGGCGATTGATATCCTAAAGCACTGTGCGGGTGAAGATTGTTGTAATGCTCGAACCAGAACGGCAGTTGAGCGATGACGGTTTCAGCATCCGGGGTTGGATTGACCGAGACGTAATCGCGCTTGAAGGTTTTGACGAACGCCTCGGCCATACCGTTCGATTGTGGGCTTCGCACCGGTGTCGTGCAAGGTTCCATGCCGATCTCGCGGAGCAAGGATGCCGTGTCCCTAGCGATGAAGCAGGAGCCGTTGTCGGTGAGCCATTCGATGGGCTGGGATAGCGCGTTGATGCGGCCGAAGCGGTTCTCGACAGCGGTGATCACGAGGTCCTGCACGTCTTCGCTCTTGATGCCCTCCGTGGTCGCGACATGGGCGATTGCCTCGCGATCGCAGCAGTCGAGGGCGAAGGCGACACGGACCTTCTCCTTGTTGTCGCAGCCGATCTCGAAGCCGTCGGAGCACCATCTGACGTTCGAACGCTCGACGGCGACCTGGCCGTCGTGAAGGCGATCATCAACGGCTCCGGTATGGCGCACCAGCAGCAGATTATGCAGCTTCATCACCCGGTAGACACGCTTGGCGTTTGGCCACGAACGCCCCAATTTCCGGGCATTCCGACGCAGGATGGCATGGACACGCCGATAGCCGTAGGTGGGCGTATCGGCGATGACGGCCTTGATGTCCTCCACCAGCTCGCGATCAGGTAGTGGCGGGCGTCCTCTGGCTCTGGAAGGGCAGCCTGCGGCACGCGCGGCGATATTCGAGCGGGCGACACCTAGAGTTTCGCAGACGGTCTTCATTCCAAAATCCCCCTCGGAAGAGAGAGCGAGCGCAACAGATGTTTTTTTGGGCCACCGGCGATTTCGAGGGCTTCCTTCAGGATTTCGCTCTCCATCGTCTTCTTGCCCAACAGGCGTTGCAATTCCTTCACCTGAGCCTGAAGAGCTCGGTATTCGGAAGCCGGGACGACCTCCTCTTCGGCGGCCGTCGCCGTCAGTGCCCCTTGGGACGCTAGCTTGCGCCAGGCGAACAACTGGTTCGGCTGGATGCCGTGCCGACGCGCGACGATGCTCACCGTCGCGTCCGCCTCATAGGTCTCGTGGATGATCGCCAGCTTCTCTGCCGTGCTCCAGCGCCGCCGACGTTCCGGCCCGGCGAGGACTTCCATCTTAAAATTGCTGCTAGTCATATTACCAACATTACTCCTACCCACTTAGCTAAGTGGTGGAGCATGTCCGGGCCTTTCGGGGGCTAATTCA
>NZ_JBNDHT010000290.1:0-1231 GCF_056755115.1 Rhizobium sp. SVR5-2C
CCCGAGACGGACGCGCTCGCTTCAGATTGAGCGGCTAGACAGATGAAGCATCAGCCTCGCACAGTACGCCGCAGTTGGCGCATAGCCGAAACGCCGTCGCTCGTTTGCAAGGTCGCGCAACTTCGTCCGCAATTCGATCTCCGGCGGTCGACTGGACCGATAGCGGATCGTCTTGCGGTCAGCGGATACAATCTGGCAGGCCCGCCGGTCTGAAAGCCCCACGGAACCCCGTGAAAACTTGATTGCTTGGCTTCGCGACGCCTATGCAATGGAGGAGCAGGCGATAACCATGCTCAACTCGCAGCTCAAGCGCCTGGAACACTATCCGGCACTGAAAGCAAGAATTGGCCAGCACATCGAAGAGACGAAACGCCAGGAAGAGGTCCTGCTGGCGTGCTTAGACCGTGTTGGTGGCGGGTCTTCATCGCTGAAGGACGCAGCCGGCAAATTGACGGCGACGGCACACGGAATGAGCGGCGTGTTCGCCAGTGACGAGGTGGTCAAAGGCTCGCTCGCCAGCTACACGTTCGAGCATATAGAAATCGCAAGCTATCGCATCCTGATTGCGGCGGCCGATGTCGTTGGCGATGCCGAAACGAAAGCGGCTTGCGAAGGCATTCTAGCGGAGGAAACCGCCATGGCGGAGTGGCTTTCCGATCATCTGGATGAAGTCACACGGCAATTCCTGCCGCGAGATGAAGCGGACATGACTGCCAAGCGCTGACTAGCGCGCTGCAGAGCGTGACCATAAAACTATCAGAGATAGACTTGAACCGGCGGGCAATCATAGCTCCAGAAAGGACTGGCGAGACCGGCCCTCTGCACTAGGAAACTGGCGGCTGAGGTGGAATGGTTGGTGCACATATCTGCGAACGCGCAACGAGCTCGACTCGAAAAGACGGATGAAGTTGCCAAGGCCATCATCGAGCGGGAGCGCCTTCAACGCGAGGCCAAGACCACGAAATTACGTCAGGCTCGGCTGGGCAGCCGGGACGCTAGGCAACCGTCCAAGTAATACAAGCGGAGCGGCCTCAGTCACCTACGGCAACGCGATCGCCTTGCCGATCAGCCGCGCGTATTCCAACTCAGGAGCTCCGTATAGGCCGCCGGCGGCCGCCATGAGACAGTGTGGTCTCTAATGACGCAGATGCCCATTGCGGCTTAACGAGCAACTCCCCTTCAAGGATGTGCAGCGCGCTCGTTACTCCGGACCGCCGAACACCAAGCATGA
>NZ_JBNDHT010000291.1:0-1205 GCF_056755115.1 Rhizobium sp. SVR5-2C
GCCGGCCAACTCGGGATCCAGTCGATCCCCGCAGTTATCGCCTTCGCTGGGGGCCGTCCCGCCGATGGCTTCATGGGTGCCGTCCCGGAAAGCCAGGTTCGCCAGTTCATCGACCGCCTTGCCGGTCCTGCCGGTGCCGATCAGGCGGCAGAAATCGAAGCGGTGCTCGAGGAGGCGGCCGGGCTTCTGGCGGCGGGCGATGTCAACGGTGCCGCGCAGCTTTATGGGGCTGTGATGCAAGCTGAACCGGAAAATGCCAAGGCGCTTGCCGGCATGGCCGAATGCATGATTGCAGCCAACCAGCATCAGCGCGCTCGTGAAGCGCTGACCGGTCTGCCGGAGGAGCTTGCCAAGGACGCAGCCATTCAAGCGGTCCTCACAAAGCTCGACCAGATCGAAGAGGCCCGCAAGCTTGGCGATCCCATTCTCCTGGAACAGGATCTCGCGCGTGATCCGGATAACCACGAAGCCCGCATGAAGCTTGCGAAGATCCTCAACGTGGAAGGCAAGCGCGACGAGGCGGCAGACCACCTGCTGTACATCATGCGCAAGGACCGGACTTTCGACGACGACGGTGCGCGCCGGCAGCTTTTGCAGTTCTTCGATGTTTGGGGTTTCAAGGATCCGGCGACGGTGGCAGCGCGCCGCAAGCTTTCTGCGATGTTGTTCTCATAACTTTACAAACCTTGCCCTTGCGTTTTTAGGGAAGGGCCCCACATTTCAGAGCCAGGGCAGGAGGATCGTTCCTCCGGGGCGGGCGAATGCGGGACGAGTGTTGATGCAAGTCGGGAATGCCAGATATTTAAAGCCCGGCGATCTGCCAGATTCGATCGCCGTGTTTCCGCTGTCGGGTGCTCTTCTCCTTCCTACGGGGCAGCTTCCGCTGAATATTTTCGAGCCGCGTTACCTGACGATGATCGACGCTGCGCTCGCCGGCAACCGGCTGATCGGAATGGTTCAGCCTGCGCTCAGCGAAGGCGAGGTGAAGGTCAGCGACCCCCAGCTTGCTCCCGTCGGCTGCATCGGCCGGATCACCTCTTTCGCGGAGACGGGCGATGGGCGCTATATCATTTCGCTGACGGGCGTCTGCCGTTTCCGGTTGCTTGGCGAGAAGGTGACGCATGAGCCCTTTAGATGCTTCCGGATCGCTCCCTTCATTTCCGATCTTTCCGCACGGGATGAGGAGGATGCCGTCGATCGTGCCG
>NZ_JBNDHT010000292.1:0-1162 GCF_056755115.1 Rhizobium sp. SVR5-2C
GTGCTGAGGTTCGCATTGACCGTCTGAAACCCTGTGTTGATGTTCGAACGCAGGTCGATGATCTCCGTGCCTTGGTTTTCTACGCGCTCGCAGAGTCGGCCATATTGCGCGATCGGATCAAACGAATTGCCGGTTGCCATATCGGTGTTCCCTGCCATTTATGCGCCGCCCCTGCCCTTCAATGCCCTGCGAAAAGCCGGCCCCAGCGACCGGATAGTGATTTAGCGATGCATAATGAACCGCTACGACGAGACGAAAAGCCACCCTGATCGAACTGCTACAGTCGTTTGATCTGAGCCCGAGGTGTCGATCAGCTACGACTAGAAGGCAACAGAAAAAAGCGGCGCCTCCCGTTATAGAAGACGCCGCCGATTCAGCACGGTTTGTGTGCGCTTTACTTATTAATCGAGGTAAAAGGTCCGGATAATCGGGCAACCTCGCTTGTTATAAAACTCCGCACGCATGGGCCCTCTGCGAGTCATTCCGTCAACTGCGACAGAGTTTGACGAGTAGTTTACAATGCGCCCGCGGCGGATACCACGGTCACGCGCCTTGTCTATAGCAAGGTCGGGATCACAACGGCGGCTGGCTCGACGGTCATCGTAGCGATCTCTGTCGTAGATCCGCACCCCGTCTGGGCCAATGCGCAACTCTTGAGCGGCACCGATTGACGGAACGGCAGCGAACGAAGTGGCAACCGCTAAAATGATGAAAAAGACGCTGATGCAACGACGCATTGAAATCTCCTGGATTATGGCAGCTAGCAAACGCTTCTACAGCTAAACTGGTTCCGTGGGCTATCCTTCAGTTTCGGATGAGAGTTGACGTAGGCCCGAATGCGCGCTGCGGTGTCCGGCGCCACGGTCTTGATCTAGTTTGGATAATGCAGGTAAGCGCGGATGCCTTCCGCTATCAACTCCTGCCCAGCCTGTTCAGGCGCGTATCCGACGTCGGTTGGACCGATCACATGGTTGCCGGGGCGCCCGGGGGCGTGCCATCGATCTTGCGAACCCGCTCGGCGTCGTGAGGCTTTGCGGCCCCTGCGTCATAGCCGCGCTGAATGTCTTCGAGCCTGATCATTGCCCGCTCTCCTTGACGAAGTCGCACTTGGCGCTGGTGTCATAGCGCTCGGTGATGGTGGCGGGGTCCGATGGAACGGAGG
>NZ_JBNDHT010000293.1:0-1103 GCF_056755115.1 Rhizobium sp. SVR5-2C
GACGGTATGGTCAGCAAGCCGGGGACCTTCGACATCGAAGCCCTGATGAAGGAGTTCCCGATCGAAAGTCGTACCTACCGGATGCGCTGCGTCGAGGCCTGGTCGATGGTGATTCCATGGGACGGCTTCCCGCTTGCGGCGCTGCTCGACAAGGTCGAGCCGCTGGGAAGCGCCAAATACGTCGCCTTCGAAACGGTTGTCCGGCCGGACGAAATGCCGGGGCAGAAAGGGATATTCCAGTCGCTGGATTGGCCCTATGTCGAGGGCCTGCGCCTTGACGAAGCCCGCCACCCGCTGACACTGCTGGCCGTCGGCCTCTACGGCGAGACCCTGCCCAATCAGAACGGGGCGCCGATCCGCCTCGTCGTGCCGTGGAAATATGGCTTCAAGGGAATCAAGTCGATCGTGCGCATCACGCTCACCGACAAGGAGCCGAAGAATACCTGGCAGGTTTCCAACTCGCAGGAATACGGCTTCTACGCCAATGTGAACCCCGCGGTCGACCATCCGCGCTGGAGCCAGGCGACCGAGCGGCGGATCGGCGAGAGCGGATTTTTCGGCGCAAGCCGTCACCCGACGCTGCCCTTCAACGGCTATGCCGACGAAGTGGCGAGCCTCTATGCCGGCATGGATCTGAGGGCGAATTTCTGATGGCCGGACTTTCGCTCGCGCTTCCGAAACGCTGGCAGCCTGCTTCCGTTTGGGCGCTCTACGCGGTGGGCTTGATCCCGGCAGTCTGGACCTTCTATCTCGGCGCGACGGATCAGCTCGGAGCCGATCCGGTGAAGACCTTCGAGCTCTTCCTCGGGCTCTGGACGATTCGCTTCCTGATCCTGACGCTCGCCGTCTCGCCCGCGCGCGATCTCTTCGGCTGGAATTATCTCCGCTATCGGCGCGCTCTTGGGCTGCTCACCTTTTACTACGCGCTGATGCATTTCACGGTCTACATGGTGCTGGATCAGGCATTGGTCATTCAAGCCGTCATCGATGACGTCGCGAAGCGACCCTTCATCATGTTCGGCATGGGCGGCCTGGCACTTCTGGTCCCGCTTGCGGTGACGTCCAACAATTTCTCGATTCGCCGCCTCGGCCAGAACTGGATC
>NZ_JBNDHT010000294.1:0-1101 GCF_056755115.1 Rhizobium sp. SVR5-2C
CCTTCATCTTCGTCTTCGGCGCGAAGCGCTGACGAGGCTTTGCGCGAAGGAGTCGCGGAACTGTTGCGTGTCGGGCGTGTTTAGTTGTCCACAAACCCACCTTGGAGAGAACGACATGTCCGATGACACTCGCCGACCGACGCCGCCCTATCCCGCCCAGCATCAGGAACCGCCAGGCAAGACCGCATCGATGCTGCCGGTTCCGGATCATGGGGAACACTCCTACAAGGGTAATGGCAAGCTGGAAGGCAAGGTCGCATTGATAACGGGCGCGGATTCCGGGATCGGCAAGGCCGTGGCGATCGCGTTCGCGCGAGAGGGAGCGGACATCCTCATCTCCTACCTGAACGAAGACGAGGACGCCAAGGACACCGCCAAGTGGGTGGAAGAAGCAGGACGCAAGGCTGTCGTCGTCCCTGGCGATATCAAGTCGGAGGAGCATTGCCAGGGTCTGGTTGAGCGCACCGTCGACGAACTTGGCGGCATCGACATCCTGGTGAACAACGCCGCATTCCAGCGCACCTATGCCGATGTCACGGACATCTCCGCCGAGGAATGGGACGAGACCTTCCGGACAAACATTTACGCGCCGTTCTTCCTAGCCAAGGCAGCCGTCCCGCACATGAAGCCCGGCAGCGCGATCATCAATACGACGTCGATCCAGTCCCGACAGCCATCGCCACAGCTTCTTGCCTACGCGTCGACGAAGGGAGCAATCTCGAACTTCACGGCGGGGCTCGCCGAGATGCTGGCGGAGAAAGGGATCCGCGTGAACGCAGTCGCGCCCGGGCCGATCTGGACACCCCTCATCCCGTCGACGATGCCGGCCGAGAAGGCGGCCAAGTTCGGAGAGAACACGTTGATCGGACGGGCGGGGCAGCCTGCCGAATTGGCGGGGGCTTATGTCCTCCTCGCGTCGCATCTTGGCAGCTACATGACGGGCGCGGTCATTCCGGTCACCGGTGGAGAGATCATGATCTGACCGTCGTCGTCGCAGCGTGACACGAACGACTAACAAGGCATTCCGCGACGTGGTAACCGAGCGGGTTCTTCAGAACGAACGAATAGATCGCCTTCGCTTTGAGATCACCGACGAAGAAT
>NZ_JBNDHT010000296.1:0-1061 GCF_056755115.1 Rhizobium sp. SVR5-2C
CGTAACCGATGTTCCGTCCCCACGTTGTCCTCGCCGTCCTAATCTGTGATCGGCTTTCCATGGACGAGCAGAGGGAGTTTCTCCATGGAGACTAGAGTAGAGGTTCTCACGACCAGGAGGGCTGGACGTGAGGTTCACCGGCACTGGCCGGACGAGGTCAAGGCGCAGATCGTTTCGGAAAGCCTTCGTCCCGGCGCGATGGTGAACGAAGTGGCAGAGCGGCATGGCCTGAAGCCGAACCATCTGTCCACTTGGCGGACGATGGCGCGGCAGGGCAAGCTGGTTCTGCCTGCACCCGAGAATGCAATGGAATTCGCAGCGGTCGTTTTCGATCCGCCCGCTTCGGAACCGCCAATCAAAAAAGCCAGTCGCGCTGAGATCATTGTTGGTTCCGTCACTATCCGTCTGGAAGAAGGCGCGTCTGCCGCCCGGATCGCCGCTGTCGCGCGTGCCTGCGCGGTTCCTGCATGATCTTTCCGTCGAACCGGGTTCGGATCATGGTCGCGACCAAGCCGGTCGACTTCCGCAAGGGGCATGATGGATTGGCGGCGTTGGTCAAAAACGAGCTGCACAAGGACCCGTTCACCGGAACGGTATTCGTGTTCCGGTCGCGCAAAGCAGACCGGTTGAAGCTGATCTACTGGGATGGCAGCGGTCTGGTGATGGCGTACAAGCGGTTGGAGGAGCACGCCTTCATCTGGCCGGGCATCAAAGATGGTCTGATGACCTTGGGCCATGCCCAGTTCGAGGCGCTGTTTGCGGGGCTCGACTGGCGTCGGGTGCGTGCCGTGGAGACGAAAGCGCCGACGGCGATCGAATAGGTGCGTCACGATGACTCGGATGGCAAATCCCGGCAGTGAACCGAGGCGATACTTGATAAACTCCAACCATGTTGGACGCCACCGACCTTCCCGACGATATTGCTGCCTTGAAGGCGATGTTGATCGCGGCGCAAGCGCGTGAAGTCCGCAAGGATGAGCGGATCGAGCGGCTGGAGAAGCTGGTTTCCGCTTTGAAGCAGGCTGCCTTCGGCCGCAAATCCGAGAAGGCTGATCCAGAGC
>NZ_JBNDHT010000297.1:0-1060 GCF_056755115.1 Rhizobium sp. SVR5-2C
GGTACCGGATTTAATCTCGAGAAGCTGGTCTTAAAGATCCGGCCCAAGCGAGCTGCTCGGCGTAGCTCCAATAAAGGGACCGGATCGAACACGTCGATGGCATCATGAATGGCCGGTTGTAAAAGGTAACCGTGCCTCTGGTTCGGCAAACTCAGGTTTGTCCGGATAGTCGATTTGGAACCCCTTTGAGCGCAAGCGAGAAGGATAGGAATTCCAAATCCAGTAAATGATGAGCATTGGCAATGAGAACGATTAAGTGTCGTAAGGGCATTTGGTGGATGCCTTGGCATGCACAGGCGATGAAGGACGTGATACGCTGCGAAAAGCCGTGGGGAGCTGCGAATGAGCTTTGATCCATGGATCTCCGAATGGGGCAACCCACCTTAAATACCTAGAAAATCATTCTGGTTGTCGGACCTTTGGTCCGACGCGACGGCGAACGATCGCCGACGGCCTATCGGCCTGTATGGGTGCCTTGCTCGAAGTTCGGGTTTGGCAGCAATACAGCGCGGTAGCGCGTCGCCGGCCGTCCGGCGCAATCGAAACCGGAATGGTTTCTAGGTATTGTGATAAGGTATCTTCACCTGAATACATAGGGTGTAAGAAGCGAACGCAGGGAACTGAAACATCTAAGTACCTGCAGGAAAGGACATCAACCGAGACTCCGCAAGTAGTGGCGAGCGAACGCGGACCAGGCCAGTGGCAATTGTGTTTAAAGCGGAACAATCTGGAAAGTTTGGCCGTAGCGGGTGACAGCCCCGTACGCGTAGATAGCATGATTGTCCTAGAGTAGGGCGGGACACGAGAAATCCTGTCTGAACATGGGGAGACCACTCTCCAAGCCTAAGTACTCGTGCATGACCGATAGCGAACAAGTACCGTGAGGGAAAGGTGAAAAGCACCCCGACAAGGGGAGTGAAATAGAACCTGAAACCGGATGCCTACAAACAGTCGGAGCCCGCAAGGGTGACGGCGTACCTTTTGTATAATGGGTCAACGACTTAGTGTAACAAGCAAGCTTAAGCCGGTAGGTGTAGGCGAAGCGAAAGCGAGTCTGAAT
>NZ_JBNDHT010000298.1:0-1048 GCF_056755115.1 Rhizobium sp. SVR5-2C
CGTCCGGCCCGTTCTCGATGTGGCGCAGCGCGTGGTCCTGGCGCGCGTCGCGCAGGAGAGTGGCGACAACAGCGCCGCAATCGAGCGTTGGCGCGAGGCCGCGGACGCCCAGGACGTCATCCCCTATATGGAACCGCCCTACTGGTACTACCCGGTCAGGCAGTCGCTCGGCGCAGCTCTCCTGAAAGGCGGCAAGCCGGCGGAGGCCGAACAGGAGTTCAATGCCGCACTCGAACACGCTCGAGGCAGTGCCTGGGCGCTCTACGGCCTTGAGCAAGCGGCCAAAGCCAAAGGCGATACGGCTACCGAGAGCAAGGCTGCCGCAGAACGCGCGAAGGTTTGGCGCGGCAGTCCCGACATGTTGAACCTGGAGCGGCTGTAGCGCCTCCTGCCGCCGCTTCGAGCTGGCGCATCGAAGCGGCGGCGGAGAACTTGGGGCGAGCATTGGCGCGTGGGCCGTCCGACCTGTCGACTCGGCGCCGGTCTTGCCTTGCCGAAGTCGAATGACCCGATCCGGACCGCGCTCGTTCGATTGCGCTCCAGAACGTCGCCTGCGCAGGCGCCGCGGCGGCAATTGGCGACTCCATCGGAATGCCGCCACACTTGTTACTCCCACTGTCCGATTTCCGATGCCAGACTATCTCTCGAACAATAACGAGCGATGAGCAGCGAATATCGCGCTTCAGGCACGGGGCGGGGAATTCGCCCAAATCAGGAGGTTTCGAAAGCCATGACCACCTCAACCGAGAACGAACGGAAAGGCGGACAGCCTGCCATGCACACACCGCCCATCGTGTCGCAGCAGGCGTGGGAGACTGCCCGCAAGCAGCTGCTGGTGAAGGAAAAGGCCCAAAGCAAAGCCCGTGATGCCCTTGCCGCCGAGCGGCGGCGAATGCCGTGGATGGCCGTGGAGAAGGCCTATGCGTTCGAGGGGCCCGCGGGCAGGGCAAGCCTGGTCGACCTGTTCGATGGCAGGCGTCAGCTGGTTGTCTACCGCGCCTTCTTCGAGCCGGGAGTGTTCGGCTGGCCCGACCGCGCCTGCCGGGGC
>NZ_JBNDHT010000299.1:0-1034 GCF_056755115.1 Rhizobium sp. SVR5-2C
TGATCGGCATTTTCAGCTTGATCGTCGCTCTGCAGGTGGCCGAATTGGCGAAAAACCTGCCAGCCTACCAGTCCAACATCGTCTTGAAGGTAAAGGCGATGCAGGCTGCCAGTGCGGAAAATGGAATCGTAGACCGTATCACCGGCGTCGTTGAGCGGATCAGCCGCGAAATCGGTCGATCGGAGGCCAAGGCACCGGCGGGATCAGGAACCCCGCCGAGGGACCCACTGCTTGTCGAGATATACTCGCCGGACAATCCAATTCAGGTTTTGACGAATATCATTGCACCGCTCGTTGGCCCCGTAGCGATGGCCGGTCTTGTAGTCGTGGTAGTGATATTCATGTTGCTTGAGCGTGAAGGCCTGCGCGACCGATTTATTCGCCTCGCCGGCTTTGGTGATTTGCACCGGACGACCGAGGCACTCCAGGATGCCGGTAAACGCGTGGCCCACTACCTTCTGATGCAGTTGATCGTGAACGTCGCATATGGTCTTCCTGTAGCAATCGGACTTGGGATCATCGGCATCCCAAATGCGGTCCTATGGGGTCTACTGGCAATGGTTCTGCGTTTCGTCCCGTATATCGGGCCGGTGATCGCAATGGCCTTGCCCCTCTTCCTGTCGGTGGCGGTCGATGCCGGATGGTCGATGTTATTGTGGACCGCCGGCCTGTTTCTGCTCATGGAGCTCTTGATCAACAATGTTGTGGAGCCGATGCTCTATGGTTCCAGGACGGGTCTGTCGCCGCTGGCGATCGTCGTCTCCGCGATATTCTGGGCATGGATTTGGGGTCCAGTTGGGCTGGTGCTTTCCACACCACTCACCGTCTGTCTTGTCGTGCTTGGGAAACATGTCCCGCAGTTCGGGTTTCTGCAGGTCCTTTTCGGGAGCGATCCGGTCCTTGCGCCGCATGCCCGGCTCTATCAGCGTCTCCTCGCCGGCGATCCCGACGAAGCGACAGATCAAGCGGAGGAGATTCTCGATGAAGAGTATCTGGTGGATTACTACGACGCCGTTGCGGTGCCTGCCTTGATA
>NZ_JBNDHT010000300.1:0-997 GCF_056755115.1 Rhizobium sp. SVR5-2C
AGCGCCGAAAACCCACTCGCTCGACCAGCCGAATTGCGCGGCCATATCGGAAGCGAGAATGCTGAAACTGTAATAGAGGGTGCCGTAGCCGATGATCTGTGTGACGCCGAGCGCAAGCACGGCAAAAAGCGGCACCCGTTCAGACAAGTCGCTTGCCTTCCGCATCCAGAACCTGCTCGCCGTCTTCCTTGGCGAACGGGCCTTTGTGCGTATCGGGCAGGATTTCGAGCACGACTTCCGACGGCCGGGCAAGGCGGGTACCAACAGGCGAGATGACGAAGGGCCGGTTAATCAAGATCGGGTCCTTCAGCATGGCGTCGAGCAGTTGCTCGTCGGTCAACTCCGGATTGTCGAGGCCAAGCTCGGCATAGGGCGTGCCCTTTTCGCGGATCGCCTCGCGCACGCTCAAGCCTGCATCAGCAATCATCTTCACGAGTTCTTCGCGGCTCGGCGGATTTTGCAGATATTCGATGACAGTCGGCTCTATGCCGGCATTGCGGATCATTGCCAGCGTATTGCGCGAGGTGCCGCATTCGGGGTTGTGATAGATCGTGACGTCCATGCTCATGAGGTGGGTTCCGTCTTGGAGAGAGATTGGGAATTACGGGCGTCCATCAGCAGCCAGCCAACGAGCATCATCGCCAGCAATGCGCCGATCATTTCCGCGACGATGAAGCCGGGCAGATCGATCGGGCGGATGCCCGAGAATGTGTTCGTCAGCGATCGGGCGATTGCGACGGCCGGATTGGCGAAGGACGTGGAAGCGGTGAACCAGTAAGCGGCGGTGATATAGAGGCCGACCAGCCATGCCACGGCATCGGCGCGAAACCGGATGCCCGAAAGGATAACGAAGACCAGGCCGAAGGTTGCCATCACCTCTGCGAGCCATTGCGCGCCGCCTGACCGTATCGTTTCCGACGCCTGCAGCAAGGGTAGCGCGAACATGCCATGCGCGAGCATCGTGCCTGCAATGCCGCCAAAAGTCTGCGCGGCGATA
>NZ_JBNDHT010000301.1:0-995 GCF_056755115.1 Rhizobium sp. SVR5-2C
GGGCTTTGCGCAAAGGCCGCCATCATGTTCGGGGTGAACCCGATGTTCTTGGTGAACGCATCGAGTGTCTGTTTGGATTCGGCCGGCACCTGTTCCGGTTTCAGGGCAATAATTCTAGGCATCGTAGTCTCCATAAGTTATTGGTTGAGTTGAGAATTATGCGAAGTCCAGGACATCGGCCACGGGCATGCGCGGCTTCTGCGGCCAGTTGCCGGCCCGCTCCGGTCCGACGGTCAGCAACATCACCGGGATTTCGTCTTCGGCGAGGTTGAACACGCTGTGCACCGCCTCGGCGTTGAAGCCGATCATCGGCGTCGAGCCGAGGCCGAGGGAGCGGGCTGCATAGATGATCGCCGCGGTGCCAAAGGTCGCAGTGCGTACTGCCTCGTCGCGCTGCCGCTGGGGTTGATCGTCATAAAGGCCGCGAGCGGGAGCCTCCCATTCCGGCACCAGGTGCGCCGGCATGATGCCGGCTTCCACGACCGGGGCCAGGCGCTCAGGGACGGTGCTGGCATCGGCCAACCGGCCGATAACGATGAAGGTAACGGCGGCATCGGTGATCGCGGGCTGATCCCAGGCGATGGGGCGCAACCGAGCCTTTGCTTCGGGTGTACGGACGGCAATAAACCGCCAGTTCTGCAGATGGAAGGAGGTCGGCGCCGACGTGCCGATCCGCACCAGGTCGCGGATCTGATCATCGCTCAGTGTGGCGGTTGGGTCGTAGTACTTGGCAGCGCTACGGCTCAGAATGTTTTCGATCACGGCGTTCGTCGGCGTCACGCGTGTCGGCGCGGTCCGCGCATGGGTTTCGGCGGCTGCGGCGGTTGCCGTTTCGTTAGAGGCGATGCTGATGTAGTTCATTTGGGTGGCTCCTCATCAAGTGATTGTGGAGCCCAATTTACGGCCGACGGTGAAAATATCGAGACTGTATTTTCTCAATATGATGCGCGAAAGGATCAAATTGAGGCATCGCAATCTCAGGCGCGCGTCTAGCC
>NZ_JBNDHT010000302.1:0-951 GCF_056755115.1 Rhizobium sp. SVR5-2C
GAACCAGCACAGTGCAATGGTCTCGGGTGTTTGGTGGTGGTACTTCTTCCCGACCGCTTTCGTGACGCTGACCTTTATCGGCCTGTTTCTGTTGTCGATTTCGATGAACGAGTACATCGATCCCCGCAGCCGATTGAGCCGGATGGGGAAATCCTGATGGCAGCGGGGCAACGAGGCAACCAACCTGAGAATGTGGTCCTGTCGACGCAGGACCTGCGCGCCTACTACCGGATGAGCTACTTCGGCATCGACCGGGAGGTGCGCGCCGTCGACTCTGTGACGATGCATGTGCGGCGTAACGAGATCTACGGCCTCGCCGGCGAATCGAGCTGCGGCAAGACCACGTTCATCAAGACGATCGCTGGTGCGATTAGGCCTCCCCTCGACATCGTCGGCGGTTCCGTCAGGTATGAGTTCCTCGATCGAGACCTGTACGAGCTCAAGCCGGAGGAACGAGATTCGGTACGCTGGCGACATCTTTCGTACATTATGCAAGGTTCCATGAACGTATTGAACCCGGTCAGGCGGATTGAGCGGTCCTTTGAGGATTTTGCCTTCCGCCATATCGCGCTCGAAAAGCCGGCCTTCATCGAGGCGGTGAAGCTGCATCTGGAGCGCCTGCGCCTGCCCGCCGACGTTCTGCGTGCCTATCCGCACGAATTATCGGGCGGTATGCGCCAACGGGTGTGCATTGCGCTGGCGACGGTGTGCCGACCCGAATTCATCATCGCCGACGAACCGACCACTGCGCTCGATGTCGTGGTACAGAAGGACGTGCTTGCGATGATACGGGAAACGCAACGCGAATTCGGCTCATCGATGGTCTTTGTAACGCATGACCTCACGGTGCACGCCAACATCGCAGACCGTCTCGGCATCATGTATGCCGGTCGCCTTGTCGAAGAGGGCCGGACGGCAGACGTTTTTGCGGATCCGATGCATCCTTATACC
>NZ_JBNDHT010000303.1:0-940 GCF_056755115.1 Rhizobium sp. SVR5-2C
CTCCCACCGCGCCATTTGGCCTATTGAAAGCCGCCGAGGCTCTAATCGCAGTCGGATGAAAGTTCAGTGGCAGGTCAGCCGAGCTCTAATCGTATCGGATGAAAATTTAGTGGCAGGTCAGAACGGGGTCATCTCCGCGGAGGAGGCAGGTGTCGTGATGCCACGTCCTCAGCTGGATCGGTCTCCAGCAACGCCAATGCTCGCTCAAAGATTGCTTCTTTGCCGCACCTCATCGAACAGCATCCACAAAATGAAATCCCTCAATGGGTCAAGGCCACGGTTTAATACGACCGCGACCGGAACATTAGGGGCGTCTTATTGCTGGATGTCTGGGATTGCGCGGCGAGTTTAACTGCTTTGTCGCCTCCTTGCCCTTGGTTTCGTCAAACTGCCCCGCCCCGGCGGGCATCCGCAGCCGTTCTGCATCGCTTTCCTGGCGCAATATAGTGCCACTCGACCTTGTGATCCTTGGCCCAAGCTAGGATTGTGTCGAGGTAAACTCCGTCCCCGTATCGGAAACGATCATACCTGGCTTGCCGCGGCGCTCGATGAGCGTGGTCAGTTCGCGTGCGACACGACCCCGAGATCGATGTATCCGGGATCGCAGCCAGGCACTCGCGTGTCGCTTCGTCCACGACATTGAACGCGCGGAAGCGCCTGCCGCGGGCGAACTGGTCGTGGACAAAATCCAGTGACCAGCGTGCATTGGCTTTTGCTTGCGCCAGGATCGGCGTACAGGTGCCCACGACACGCCGCCTGACCTTTCGCTTGCGAACACTTGCGCTGAAAACGGGAACTGACACCTACAATGAATGCTCGTCAGACCTTCGCCGCGTCGTACGGCAACGGCATGCATGTTCTCTTCTCAAGTCAGCACGTGACGGTTCTCACCTATCTTAGCCGCGAGGGGCTGGTAAAACTTACGTCCAAACGGTGTGAC
>NZ_JBNDHT010000304.1:0-939 GCF_056755115.1 Rhizobium sp. SVR5-2C
GCAACCGGGTGTCGACCGCTTGAGAGACAATCTGCTCTTGCCCTAATGGAGAGCGATCATGTCATCTGTTTTCGAGCTACTTTCCTGCACAGACGATGAGATTGAACTCATCAGCTCGGCATTGAGTTGCCGGTCGCAGAGCAACCAAGTCAATCTCCAAAGCGAACGTGGCCAACAAGCGCTCACGGCCGCCATCTCGCTCGTTAATGCGGGCGTCAAGGCACCGGAGCAGATCGCTGCAAGCCTCGATGCATGCTTCACGCAAAGCCGCAATGCCGTTCAAGCTAGTGACGTGTCAGCGTAATCCTAATTGATTATTGACGGCCCCAACAGCGTTTTGATTCTGGGTGCTGTAGCCGGCAAGCACAGCACCTAGCCGCGGCAGCCGCTCTCCAATCAACGCCGTGGTATGCGACAGGGCTCGCCATTTTTGGAACCTTTTGGACGAGCCCTGGTCGTACGCCTTTCCATTTTCCCCTCTGCGTCCTACAAATTCATATAGCGAGGTTGGGTGCGTCTTCGATGATCCAAACGCGAATATCTTCAGACCAGATACCGATGCAGGACGAGGACGTGGCGATGTGTCAGCGCGTCTTTGATCAGGTGTGTGAGGCAAAGCACGTTACCAGTGGGGAGGCGCGCGACGAGCTCGCCACGCAGATCATCCACTTCTACCAGCATGGAGTAAGGAATGAAGATATTCTACGGCGTCTTATGGGCGGCCCCTAGCTCCGTTGTCTGCCTCCACCATGTCGCGAGGGTTTTCCGAGATCCTCCCTTGCGGCAGACTGTGCGAGGGCTCGCCATTTGGCAAGATTTGGACGAGCTCTCGCATAGCCGCTAAGGCCGGACGATCGCCGTTCGCCACAAGGTCTTGTTCGCTCGCTCCTGAGCATCATCGAGCTTGCTGCTCAACACCTCGACGCAGGTCGCGACCTT
>NZ_JBNDHT010000305.1:0-906 GCF_056755115.1 Rhizobium sp. SVR5-2C
GATCAAAATCCCGATGATATTGGCATCGACCAGGCGCCGGATCTTGGCCTCGCGCTCCTCGAGGTCACGATAAAGGCGGCTATTTTCCAACGAAATCGCCGCCTCCGACGCAAGCAGCTTGAGGACCGCCATGCGGGCCGGCGTAAAGACGCGCGGCGCTAGATTGTTCTCGAGATAGAGCAGCGCAACCATCCGGCCTTGCTTGATCAGCGGCAGGCAAAGCACCGAGCGGGGCTTGTTGTCGCGAATGTACGCATCATTGAAGTCGTTTTCCGCTGCCGCATCGTCGAGGATTACGGGTTCGCCGGTCCGGGCGACGAAATTGGCGATTGCTCCCGGCATGGGGGCCGTGCTCGGTTCGGGGCGGAGATGGACGGCGACATCGCCGCCGGTCGTTTCCGCCTCGGCCTCGACCCGGAGCTCGCCTCCTCTCGGAAAGATCAGCAGGCCACGCCCCGCTCCAGCGTTTTCGAGAGCCGTGCGCATCAGCGTATCAATCAGCTTCTCCAGCACGATCTCACCCGATATCGCTTGCGATACCTTGATCACCGTCGCGAGATCGAGCTGTTCGACGGGTGTCCCGATCGTACTCGTCGGAAGTGAAACGGCCTGTGGCTCCGCGAGTTGAGGGTAGAGTTGATCCAGTTGGCGTACCTTGCCAATTGCTCCCCAGCGCACGTATTCATACCGGGAATTCCGTAGATACAGCTGGGAGATATCCTCGAAGTCATGAACTGCGTAGAAGCGCGCAGCCAATTCATGGGCGAGCGCTTCGTTGTGGACAAAGCCGTTTGCGCGGGCCGAGCGGATGGCCTGTTCGTAGAGCCGCATGGCGTCGAGCGTGCGGCCTTCGATGCGGGCGATCTCGGCACCGATCAAGGCGGCACGGTTTGCAAAGGTCTCCGG
>NZ_JBNDHT010000306.1:0-899 GCF_056755115.1 Rhizobium sp. SVR5-2C
GTTCGTCGGCCAGGATGAGCGAAGGCCCCGATATCAAAGCCCGGGCGACGGCAACGCGCTGAAGCTGGCCGCCGGACAGCTCGTGCGGAAAGCGGCCCCGGACCTCCGCCATGGACAGACCAACCTTCTGCAAGGCATTGTCCGCGGCCCGATCCGCGTCAGCTTGGGATTTCGCCTCTGCAAAGTTCCGGGCGGTCATCAGGAGGTAACGGTCGACCTGCTTGAGAGGATTGAAGGCTTCGAACGGGTTCTGAAAGATCGGCTGCACCTCCTTCATGAAAGCAAGCCGCGCCCCGCGGTGGCGGATGGCGGAAATGTCCTGCCCCTTGAAGCGGATTTCGCCGATTGTCGGCGTCGTCATCTTCAACATCATACGCGCGAGCGTGGTCTTGCCGCTGCCGGATTCGCCAATGATGGTAAAGACTTCGGGCGGATCGCCTGCGAGAGCGAAGCTGACGTCGCTCACCGCTTGAAATGCCTTGCGGCCGAAGATGCCGCCGCGCGTATAAGTCTTGCTGACATGGCTGACGTTCAGAAGCATCCGGCTCATGGCGTCGCCTCCGATCTTGCCGGCATTTCCGTCTTCCCCCCAGCCGACGATCGCCCGTCAAGGCTCGGGCTGGCTGCGAAACAGGCGACCCTGTGATCAGGAGCCAATGTTGTCATTGGCGGATTCTCGCGACGGCATATGTCCATCGCCAGAGGGCATCGCGGGTGAAAGCGGCATCCGGCTGGTGGCGCGCCGAGATTCGGCGGCGAACCGGGAAGAGCTTCACGCGTATTGACTTTTCCCACGCGCGGAAGGCTCGCGATCAAGTGCGCGGTATAAGGATGCATCGGATCCGCAAAAACGTCTGCCGTCCGGCCCTCTTCGACAAGGCGACCGGCATACATGATGC
>NZ_JBNDHT010000307.1:0-856 GCF_056755115.1 Rhizobium sp. SVR5-2C
CGGCGCCACCAACACCTCCGAGGGCGATGCCAATATCTCCTGGCTGCTCGATCTCTTCGGCCAGTACCGCCGTTCGAAGGAAAGCGCGCTTGCCTCGCTCGATTCGGCCTATGCCACCGCCGACGTCGCCCGCCTCGCCTTCCTGCAGGATCTCATCTCCTCCTATATCGACGCCCGCTTCTTCCAGGAGCGCCTCGCGCTGTCGAAGGACAACCTGCGCTCGCGCCAGGAAACCTACGAGCTCACCCAGTTCCAGCTGGAAGCCGGTGCCGCCTCGCGCCTCGATGTCGTCCAGGCCGAGGGCCTGGTGCAGTCGACGCAGGCCGAAATCCCCGGGCTCGAAACCAACTTCCGTGTCGCCGCCCATCACATCGCCACGCTGCTCGGCCTGCCGGCCCCGGCGCTGCTGAGCGAACTGCAGAAGGGTGCTGCCCAGCCGATCTACCGCGCCGGCATCATCTCCGGCATTCCGGCCGACCTGATCCGCAACCGTCCCGACATCCGCCGGGCCGAGCGCGATCTCGCCGCCGCCACCGCCAATATCGGCGTCGCCCAGTCGCAGCTTTATCCGACGATCGCGCTCTCCGGCTCGATCTCGCCGTCCTGGGTCAACCCGGCCGGCGGCAAGGGCGGCGGCCTGACCACCTGGTCGTTCGGCCCGACGCTCACCCTGCCGATCTTCGACGGCGGCCGCCTGCGCGCCAACGTCGACATCGCCCGGTCCGACGCCAAGACGGCCTATCTCGCCTGGAAGCAGACGGTGCTGAAGGCCGTCGAAGAGGTGGAGAACGCGCTGTCGGCGGTGCGCCGCGACGCCCAGACGGTCGAAGCACTGCGCGCCAACGTCAAGACGACG
>NZ_JBNDHT010000309.1:0-769 GCF_056755115.1 Rhizobium sp. SVR5-2C
GCGACATGGCGAGCTACATCACCGGCGTCAACCTGATGGTCGACGGCGGATGGATGGCCGGCTGAGGCGATACGCCTGGTACGAACTGAAGAACAACCGAAAGGAAATAGACCATGGATCTTGGATTGAAGGGCAAGACGGCCCTCGTGCTGGGAGCCGGCGGCGGCCTTGGCGGGGCGATCGCAAAGACGCTTGCCGGGGAGCAGGCGCTGGTCGCCGTTGCCGATATCAACAAGGAAGCGGCGGAAAAGACCGTTGCCGACATCGGCACGAACGGCGGATCGGCAATGGCGCTCGAATGGGATCTGGCCAACCTTGGCGCCATCGAACCCAATCTTGCCGCCATTGAACAGCAGCTGGGTTCGGTCGACGTGCTGGTCAACATCACCGGCGGCCCGCCGCCGACGCTGGTGTCCGGCCAGAGCGTCGAAAGCTGGCGTAAGTATTTCGACAGCATGGTGCTGTCGGTGATCGCGATCAGCGACGCGGTGCTGCCGAAGATGCGGGAGAAGAAGTGGGGCCGCATCATTACCTCGACTTCCTCGGGTGTGGTCGCGCCGATCCCCAACCTCGGCCTTTCGAATTCCCTGCGCATGTCGCTTCTTGGATGGTCGAAGACCTTGGCCGGTGAAGTCGGCCGGGACGGCGTGACCGTCAACATCGTCCTGCCCGGCCGCGTTGCGACCCAGCGCATCACCTTCCTCGACGAGCAGAAGGCCAAGCGCGAGGGCAGGGCAGTCGAAGAGGTTTCGGCGGCGAGCACCGCGTC
>NZ_JBNDHT010000310.1:0-766 GCF_056755115.1 Rhizobium sp. SVR5-2C
ATTATATCAATATTGTTCGATTGCCCAATGGGAATCGACAAGTCCAGGAAGCGGCCAAGTGCTCTTGGCGTCTCCTTGTGTCCATGTTGCTTATAAGGAGGATATGGCTATGAGGACAAACCTCGATTTTTCTCCCCTGTTCCGGTCGAGCGTCGGTTTCGACCGGATACTGAATGCGCTCGAAACTGCAAGCCGTGTCGAGTCGATCGACAACTGGCCGCCCTACGACATCGTCAAGTCCGGTGAGGACGATTACCGCATTGCTATGGCAGTGGCGGGCTTCTCGCAGGACGAACTGACGATTACCCAGGAGCAGAACATGCTCGTCGTATCGGGCCAGAAGGCGAATGCTGAAGATGTGCAGTATCTGCATCGCGGCATCGCCGGCCGCTCGTTCCAGCGCCGGTTCGAGCTCGCCGACCACGTCAAGGTCGTGGGCGCCGGGCTTGTCAATGGTCTTCTGACCATCGACCTCAAGCGCGAAATCCCGGAAGAGATGAAGCCGCGCAAGATCGAGATCGCAACCGATACGCTGCCCATGACTCAGACGAAGCAGATCGAGGCCGAGAAGCAGGCGGCTTAAGGCTTCCACCACAATAAGCGCACTGGCGCCGGGCTAGGCTCGGCCCAGCAGTGAAGCTTTGCCAAGCGAACCATCAGAAAGGAGAAAATCATGAGTATGCGTGATTTGATTCCCTGGGGCCGCGACAACGGTGACCAGGTTCCAAGTGTCCTGCGCGACGACGACCGTGATCCCTTCCTGTCG
>NZ_JBNDHT010000311.1:0-643 GCF_056755115.1 Rhizobium sp. SVR5-2C
CTCTTTGTGCCGCGGGACCTCTCGCTTGAAACCGCGGCCACGCTTGGCTCGGCAGAATTCTCCACGTTGAGCACCGGCCTGGGACGATTGTTCTCCGACTACCTTGTCGATGTGGCCAACCGTTTGCCGATGCTCACCCAGGCCGATCTGCCTGGACTCGTGGCAGCCACACGCGCGATGATCCTTGCATGCGTGTCGCCATCGGCCGACCATATCGAAGCGGCAGAAGGGCCGATCGCCAATGTCCTTCTCGAAAGGGCGCGACAGCTGGTGCGGAACCGGTTGCTCGATCCGAAACTTGGGTCTGAGTTGGTGCGGCGGGAGCTCGGTATCTCGCGCACGCGGCTTTACAACCTGTTCGAGCCCTTTGGCGGGGTGATGCACTATATTCAGCACCGCCGGCTGCTCAGTGCCTATGCAGCGCTCGCAGATCCAAAGGATCGGCGCCTGATATTCCAGATCGCAGAAGAATGCGGTTTCAGCGACGGCGCGGAGTTTAGCCGCGCGTTCAAGCGAGCGTTCGGCGACAGCCCGAGCGAGGTGAGGAACCGAGGCGGAGGCGGCATCCCAATTCGGCTGGACCTTGAGGATTGCCCGTCAGAAGAGCGGCTGGGCGTGCTTTTGCGCCGCTTGCAGGGATAGC
>NZ_JBNDHT010000312.1:0-640 GCF_056755115.1 Rhizobium sp. SVR5-2C
CGACCTCAGGCAACACGACGCCGACGGCGGTTGCCGATGCGGGGGATGCGACCGAGAAGGGCGGTACCGCCAACGGTTCGGGCGGCGTGGGCGCCAGCGGCAACGTGCTCGCCAACGACACCGATCCGGATGCCGGCGACACCAAGACCGTCAGCGCGGTCAGCTTCGGCGCGACGGCCGGCACGCTCGGCACCGCCCTCAACGGCACGTATGGCAGTCTCGTGCTCAATGCGTCGGGCGCCTATACCTATGCCATCAACGAGAACAATACCGCCGTGCAGGCGTTGCGGCAGTCCACCAATACGCTGAGCGATGCCTTCAGCTACACCATGCGTGACACTGCCGGCGCCACCGCCGCGGCCACGCTGACCGTCACCATCCACGGCGCCAACGACGCGCCGGTGCTCGCGGCCCAGACCGCCACCCAGAACGCCACCGTCGGCACGGCCTTTTCGTTTGTGCTGCCGGCCAGCACCTTCACCGATGTCGACAGCGGCGAAACGCTCGCCTATACGGCAACCGCCGACGACGGCTCGTCGCTTCCCGCCTGGCTGAGCTTCAACCAGGCGACGCGGACCTTCAGCGGCACGCCGACGACAGCCGGCACGTCCGGCATCAAGGTGACGGCGACCGATCTCGG
>NZ_JBNDHT010000313.1:0-626 GCF_056755115.1 Rhizobium sp. SVR5-2C
ATCGTCGTGTTCCTCAACAAGGTCGACCAGGTTGACGACGCCGAGCTTCTCGAACTCGTCGAGCTCGAAGTGCGCGAACTGCTGTCGTCCTACGACTTCCCGGGCGACGACATCCCGGTTGTCAAGGGTTCGGCTCTGGCTGCTCTTGAAGACAGCGACAAGAAGATCGGCGAAGACGCGATCCGCGAGCTGATGGCCCAGGTCGACGCCTACATCCCGACGCCTGAGCGTCCGATCGACCAGCCGTTCCTGATGCCGATCGAAGACGTGTTCTCGATCTCCGGCCGCGGTACGGTCGTCACCGGCCGCGTCGAGCGTGGCATCGTCAAGGTTGGCGAAGAAGTCGAGATCGTCGGCATCCGCCCGACCTCGAAGACGACGGTGACCGGCGTTGAAATGTTCCGCAAGCTGCTCGACCAGGGCCAGGCCGGCGACAACATCGGCGCGCTGATCCGCGGTGTGAACCGTGACGGCGTCGAGCGTGGCCAGATCCTGTGCAAGCCGGGTTCGGTGAAGCCGCACAAGAAGTTCAAGGCCGAAGCCTACATCCTGACGAAGGAAGAAGGCGGCCGTCATACGCCGTTCTTCACCAACTACCGTCCGCAGTTCTACTTCCGCACGACTGA
>NZ_JBNDHT010000314.1:0-616 GCF_056755115.1 Rhizobium sp. SVR5-2C
AGGCCGATTCTCCGCAATACCGATACGACCGGTGCCAACGCGAAGGTGAGAAGGAGCGCTATCGCGAGCGGAAGAAATACATCCCGAGCGAGCACCAGCACGGCGGCGGCACCGACGACCGTCAGAAATGTCGGGATCGTGGGGCGGACGCCTTGATGCGCCGAATTATCTAAATCGCGGAATTGCCTCATTCGGTGGCTCCGTCGCTAGTCCACCGAGATACCCGGTTTCGTCGGAATTGATCGGCCCGCGCCGTTTCACGAAGAAACGAACACCGTTTTACAAGATGCTGGTCCTGTATCGTGTACCGCCACCCGCCTGTACCCACGAACTGGCCTCAAGCGAATCGATCTTACGACGTATCGGAATGATCTTGGGGAATGACTCATTTTTCAGAACCGGCGCGCCCTGCGTCGATACGCGGGAAATCCTTTCAGACCGCGACGCCGCTAACAGGGTTCACGACCGGCCTCTCGCTTTCGTCCTTCGAGCCGGTTGGTTGGACTGTGGTGGGAGCCAGAGATTCTTTGTCAGCGGGTTCCGGCTTCCCGGTCATCGGGCCGACGTCCTTGGGACGGCGCTGCTCGGGTGTGGCGTTCTGATCGTTCGTGCTCAT
>NZ_JBNDHT010000315.1:0-613 GCF_056755115.1 Rhizobium sp. SVR5-2C
ATGTGCAGCGCGCTCGTTACTCCGGACCGCCGAACACCAAGCATGAGCGACAAGAACTCGTGGGATAGGGCGATTTCGGAACTCCCGATGCGGTCCTGACACATCAGCAGCCAGCGAGCCAACCTCTGCACAATAGTTCCCTTTCCGTTGGCAAGCGCGGTGTAGGTAGCTTGTACGTGCACAGTCTGAATGTAACGGATGAGCAGGTCCAGCAAAGTTGGTCTGTCGTGGATCAACCGGTCCAATTCGTCGACCGGCAGACGTTGAGCGGCCCCTGCAATCTGGACGAACAGCCGATGCATTTACTTGGATCGCGTGGCGGGCTCCCAAACCCGACCCTTCCGCGCGCGTTCCCTGGATCAGGTTGCTACGCTTCGGCGCGGCGTCTTTTTGTCTGTACGCTACCGGACCAAACACTCCAACCGTCATCAAGTTCGCTGCGCGGTCTAATTCATCGGTGAACGCGAGCCGTGTCCAGTCGATCAGCGGTTTCAACAGGTAGTCAAAAAAGGTCCTGTCGCCCTTGTTGATGAAGGCATTTACGGGCATCCCAGGTGTAGTTGTTGGACCGACACAGAAGGCGGAAGGTTGTATGTGATGCGCAGTGCACGAT
>NZ_JBNDHT010000316.1:0-611 GCF_056755115.1 Rhizobium sp. SVR5-2C
GGCTCGCGATCCTTCGAGAGATCGAACTTGGCGATCAATTGCTTGGCGAGCGAACCGCGCACGCCTTCGCCGATCAGCACGTATTTGCCGTGCAGTTCCATGCCGCGGGTAAAGTTCGGGCCCGGCTCGCCGTTCTTCTCGATGCCCATGTCGCCGGTGGCGACACCGATGACGGCGCCCTCGTCGTTATAGAGCACTTCGGTTGCCGCAAAGCCCGGATAGATCTCGACGCCGAGCTCCTCAGCCTTTCCGGCGAGCCAGCGACAGACATTGCCGAGCGAGACGATATAGTTGCCGTGGTTGTTCATCAGCGGCGGCATCATAAAGTTCGGCAGGCGAACGGAGCCCGCCGGGCCGAGCACCAGGAAATGGTCGGCCGTCACTTCGGTCTTGAACGGATGGCCCTCCTCCTCGCGCCAGCCGGGCAGCAGCCGGTCGATGCCGATGGGATCTACCACAGCACCGGAGAGGATATGCGCACCGACCTCCGCCCCCTTTTCCAGCACGACCACCGAGAGCTCCGGATTGACCTGCTTCAGCCGGATCGCAGCCGACAGACCGGCTGGCCCGGCGCCGACGATCACCACGTCGAATTCCATCGCCTCGCGTTC
>NZ_JBNDHT010000317.1:0-594 GCF_056755115.1 Rhizobium sp. SVR5-2C
CCAATAACATCAATGTCGCCAATCGATTGCGAATGTTTCCCTCCATCGAGGTGGTCATTGCCGGCGGCGTCGTACGTCATTCGGACGGCGGTATCGTCGGTGAAGCGGCCGTTGATTTCATCCGGCAATTCAAGGTCGATTACGCTGTCATCGGCGCTTCCGCAATCGATCCGGACGGAGCGCTTCTTGATTTCGATTTCCGCGAAGTGAAGGTCGCGCAGGCCATCATGGCGAATGCGCGCCACGTTGTTCTCGTTGCCGACTCGACGAAATTCGATCGCACCGCCCCCGTGCGCATCGGCCATCTGTCCCAGGTCCACACTTTCGTTACCGACGACTGCGACGTTGAACCGCTGAGGAAGATCTGTTCGGAAAGCGGCATCAATCTCATCGAGACCGCAGGAAAGACGTGGTCATAAAATGTTCGTTTGACATTCGATTTATTTCATTTTAGGCGCTATTTCACTTTCGTTTTACGGCGTTAGCCTTGGAGAACAATTGTGGACAGCGAGATCTTCGACCTATTCGTGATCGGGGGCGGGATCAACGGCTGCGGGATCGCGCGGGATGCGGCGGGGCGCGGCTATTCGGTGG
>NZ_JBNDHT010000318.1:0-591 GCF_056755115.1 Rhizobium sp. SVR5-2C
GATTTCTTGGCTGGACTGCTCAATGTGAGACGTCCAAGCGTGACGACAGCCCTCCATATTCTTGAGGGCCATCGCTTCATTGTAGCCGAGAGGGGTCAGGTGACCGTACGCAACCGTCAGGCTTTGGAGGCATTCGCCGGCGATGCTTATGGTGTACCCGAACACGAGTTCGCTCGTCTCATTGGATCAATGTATTAGACACGATCATCACCCCGTGCAGTGCTGCATACGGCAGGCATAAGCAGAGAGCTTTGATGTGCCGACCAATCGGCATCGACGCTCCATTTCAATATCAATAGCATGTTATTGCGTTCGCAACTCTTCTTCCGGGGGAGTGCAGGTCCCGCTCGCTCACCCCGATTTGAACGCGTCGACTTCCTCGACCACCCGAGTCTTGGCAGCATCGTGAACGTCGGTCGCGGCTGAAACCGTCTTGCTATAGACGTCAGATGCAACCTCTGTTCCTTGCTCCATCATCGAGGATGCCTTGGCGGCAACCGTGTCTTTCGCCGCGTCGGCGGCTTCGCCGAGATACTCGTCTTCGGTTTCCGTATGCGGCAACGCCGCCCCGATCGCCGCGCCCACCGCAAA
>NZ_JBNDHT010000319.1:0-587 GCF_056755115.1 Rhizobium sp. SVR5-2C
GACCGAAAGGAGGACATCATGTCTTCCGAAGTTTCCACCCAAAATCTGACTGACGACAACATGAACATGCTGTATGGCGTTTTGAACGATGCCGGCTATACGGACGATATTACACAGCCCCGGCGCTTTAACCTCGCAACCAAGCTGATGATCCGCCTCTTTCGAGAGGGAATGACGGCTCCCGCCGACCTTACCATCCAGCTTGATCGACACTTTGGCAAGCCTAACAAAGAGGCCGCCGCGTTGGCCGCCGCGCTTCCTCGCTTTGCAGTCCAAGGTCTTCCGGCAGAACTCCGTCGTACGGTACTGCGGCGCGAGGGTAGTTCCACAATCCCGGAGGAAAGCAAAACAAGCCACTGGCAGGCCAGACATTCGGGGTCGCTGGCGCCCAGGACTGGCAAGTACCTAGGGGACAACCCCTACAATCCCAAGAATGATCCTGTGCACTTCACGCTTTGGAGAAAGGCCTACTTCAAAGCACAGAACCAGATCGATCGTTTCAAGCACGAAGACGGTGGATATCTGTGATCAGAGGCCGCCAGCCGGTTACGATGATCGACGACTGGCGACCGCTCCCCTATTGGACC
>NZ_JBNDHT010000320.1:0-581 GCF_056755115.1 Rhizobium sp. SVR5-2C
CGGTAGGGTCAGCGACTGGGGTGAAGTCGTAACAAGGTAGCCGTAGGGGAACCTGCGGCTGGATCACCTCCTTTCTAAGGAAGCTGTGGAATTGGTAAGACGACCGGCTAGATCTTCGGATCTCCCCGGTATGAACCTTCCCGTGCTTTTTAGAACATAGATGGCACCAGTCAGGTGACCATCGAAACGCAATACGCCTGCAGATCTGCTTTGCAGACAGCGGGTATGGCGAGCTGCGCCGTCCACGTTTCTCTTTCTTCACGAAGACAAAAAACCGCGCTAGTCCAGTTTGTTCTGGGCCGGTTCCCGAATGGGCCCGTAGCTCAGTTGGTTAGAGCACACGCTTGATAAGCGTGGGGTCGGAAGTTCAAGTCTTCCCGGGCCCACCATTCGCAGATTGTGGATGATGGACTGGGAATTGATTGGGATTGGTGGCGCGGATTGTTGCCGAACTTCAGTTCTGACGAGCTGAAGCGATCGAGCTGGAGGGGCTGTAGCTCAGCTGGGAGAGCACCTGCTTTGCAAGCAGGGGGTCAGCGGTTCGATCCCGCTCAGCTCCACCAAATCGATGGTGTCGAGAC
>NZ_JBNDHT010000321.1:0-576 GCF_056755115.1 Rhizobium sp. SVR5-2C
CGGGAAATTAGGACCTATTACGCAAAGCACTTCGTCGCAGGCAGCCTTCGGCCCAGACATTTGGCATCTAGACGAGGGTGTGCCGCGAGGCACCCGCAGCAATGTGGGAGCCGAGCTGCACGGAAGATGAGGGTAGGTCCCTCGAAACCGACCGTCAGGGGTAGGTTTCAAACCACTGCAAGCTGCGACGGTAAAGAGCCGTGGTGGTGAGCGTTGCAGAAAAGGCGGACTTTAGTCCGTCAGGTGAGGTTTAGAGAGACGAGCGCAAGCGAACCGCTGATGACGTGTCGAAAAGTGCAAGATGATGTCGAAACGGGGAGGAATTCGTTAGCCCGGGACGAGTCTGGGGGACGACCTGATTTCTGCCCAGGCGACATCCGGCATGAAGGCGGCGTGACTCTTCACCAGGCTTTCATGTGGTACGCGGGAACCTGTCGCTCCGATGTTAAGGGAGAACCCAAGCAGGCGGTCCCTGCGAGGGTGAGATTACCGAAGCGGAGCACAGGGGCGGAGCAGCCCGTAGTAGTATTGAAGGTCCTGTAATGGGGCTGGAGCGAAGGGGTTGCGTTGTTCAGC
>NZ_JBNDHT010000322.1:0-559 GCF_056755115.1 Rhizobium sp. SVR5-2C
AGATCATCGACTGGCCGCTGAAAACCGGCGGTGGCGTCATTGCGATCCCAGAGACCATGAGTGCCAACACCATAGAGCCGCTGGTGCACCTAGCTGAAAAGGGCTTCGGCATCGCCGCTATGCCGCCCTTTGCCGTCGCCGCCCAAATTGAAGCTGGATCGCTGGTGTCCTTTTTGGACGACCACATCCTTACGACTGGCGAGCTGGCGGCATTATGGCCGACCAGCAGGCAACTCTCCCCCCGCATTCGTGCTTTTGTGACGTTTCTTACCGGGCATCTTCAGGTCGACGACGGGCCGGGTTGATCGGAGTCTGCTCATGGCGCAATGCGGACACGGTGCCATGACTGCTACCCTCAATGACGACGCTGAAGACGCGGATCGGCCGTGTTGGCAAGCCGCCGCAGTCTGACTATCGATAGATGAGCCAGTCCTTGGGCACGTGCGAGACGTTCGCCACGCCATGTATGGAGACATTGTCTCCGCCCGATGCCTTTGCCATGCCCAGCGCCTGCTCGGCGAATGCGATAAGGGCATCAGCCGTCCGGGCCTCCTTCGAC
>NZ_JBNDHT010000323.1:0-554 GCF_056755115.1 Rhizobium sp. SVR5-2C
TCTCTTCTTATAATGCCGAGCCCCGCGAGTGCCCAATCGCGAACAGTGAGGGTGTCGTTGGCAACCCGATCCCCCCGTACTCGTACCGATATGTGCTTGCCGTCAACAAGAAAGGGCCAGGCGGCAAATGACGCGTCAGGGCGGAAATGTACGAGACAGTTGTGCTCGGCGAGATCATCCGGATGCCTGGGATATCCTCGCAGATTCCAATAATCCGGTGAAGCGCACACAACTCTTCTAGACCGTAGCAGCAAACGCGCCTTTAGTGTCGAGTCGACCAGCGGGCCGTGTCGAAGGGCAAGGTCGATATCGTTCTCAACCATATCAAGGACATTGTCCGCGAACTGCAGAGTGATGGTTACCGCCGGATGCTTGAGAAGGAACCGATCCACAATGGGCACAAGTTCAACCCGCCCGAGTTCCTGCGGTGCAGTGATTTTGATCGGCCCGCGCAAGGGTCCATTCCGAGCATCCGCGAGCGCGGCGTCCCAATCGGCTAGGATTCGCCGTGCGTTCGAGAGGAACTGCCGGCCCTCATAGGTGAAAGACAGCCG
>NZ_JBNDHT010000324.1:0-531 GCF_056755115.1 Rhizobium sp. SVR5-2C
GCACAGGGGCGGAGCAGCCCGTAGTAGTATTGAAGGTCCTGTAATGGGGCTGGAGCGAAGGGGTTGCGTTGTTCAGCTCTGGAGCGAGGACAACCGGCGACGGGAGGATCCTCGTGGATAGAGCAAAGCCGTATGCGATTCCGAAAAGGGAGGTGTGGGAGGCCTATAAGAGGGTTAAAGCCAACCAAGGAGCGGCTGGCATTGACGGCCAGACGATTGCGGACTTTGAGGCTGATCTTACGAACAACCTGTACAAGCTCTGGAATCGGCTGGCGTCGGGCAGCTACTTTCCGCCGCCGGTGCGGCGGGTCGACATACCCAAGAGCGATGGGAAGACGCGCCCGCTGGGCATACCTACGGTCGCCGATCGCATTGCGCAGATGGTGGTCAAACGCCATCTGGAACCGACGGTGGAGCCTAAATTCCATCCGGATTCCTATGGATATCGGCCCGGCAAATCGGCGCTCGATGCGATCGGCGTGGCACGGCAGCGATGCTGGCGTTACAACTGGGTTCTTGATCTCGATATCA
>NZ_JBNDHT010000325.1:0-530 GCF_056755115.1 Rhizobium sp. SVR5-2C
TAAACCGAGCGTCTCGGCCCAGGTGACCATCGTGCCGTAGCGGCTGATCTCGTAATGTTCCACAGCCTGTGCGGCGGCGAGAAGGCCCGGATCAAGCGCCGCCGTGCCCTTGAACGCCTCCATGACTTCCTTGCCTTCCTCGATGATGCCGAGGATGGCATTGCAGGTCTTCGGCTGCGCCGGCTTGCCCATCAGTTCGAAGGCCTGTTCCAGCCGCGTTACGTGATCTTCGGTCTGACCGCGATGGGTCTCGAATGCCTCCTTGAGATCAGGCGATTGCGCGGCTTCGGCCATCTTGGGCAGGGCCGTCAGTATCTGCTTTTCCGCGAAGTAGATGTCCTTGAGGGTCTCATAAAGGAGATCGTTGAGGTTTTTTGATTCTGCCATGTCGATGTTCCCTGTGTTGAGATGATTATGGGTTCCGGTCGCGTGTATATTCTTCAAGGATGGGGCCTGGCTTCGTGCCAGCCACACCGCCGAACCAAGCTGCAATCACGCCGAGAACGAGTGCGAGGAAGCCGAGCAGAGCG
>NZ_JBNDHT010000326.1:0-518 GCF_056755115.1 Rhizobium sp. SVR5-2C
CCTTTTACAAGAACGATAACAATTCTCTCGCAGTTCAAAAGCAGCATGCGCCAGAAGGCCCCCTACGTCGAATCGGAGAGAACCAACGCGGCATAGTTGTTCTTGCTACACGCTGATATTGCTCGGCAGGCAGAAGCCGGAATAGACGCGAGTGCTTGTGACATTACCGGTTAACCCGGTCGAAGTCGTGTTGAATTCACCGCGACAGACGATGCAGGCTGCGATTGACATGCTTTCCATGGTTTCGGTTGTCTTTGCGTAAGGCTCGTTTGGCCTGGATCGGCCGAACCGGGCTCTGCGGGATGCCTGCGATTGTCGATGGGCTTCTGCGGCGCAAAGCGGCATTAGCGCGGTTCAGCTTTTCACGGAATCGCAGAACCGCTTTATCTCTTTGTTTTTTCGTAATTCCCGCCGGGGAAAACCGCTTCGCACTTTTCCTGAAATTGCTCTAGGAGGCAGACCACAAACATTTCAGCCACCAAGGCCGGGCGAAATCTGCTGATCGGCACCAACCGCTT
>NZ_JBNDHT010000327.1:0-517 GCF_056755115.1 Rhizobium sp. SVR5-2C
ACTGCGTTCAGGGCCAAGTCAAAGATGCCGCCGGCAATTGCCAGTAAAATCTGGCTCAACGAAGACACCCCGCGGTCTATTCTGCGGGGTCTTTGTGGCGTTCCTTCAAGCGACACATCACGCTGGGGCGCCTTCTAGGGGCGTTCGAGTGATTTCAAATTTCCAGAATGACAAAATTCGAGATTTCGCGACCGCCTACATCGAACGCATATCCGCGGAATTGAGGGCGGTCGCCCTCCTATCCGAGTTGGACACCATGTGCGGAGTCGATCGCCTAAACGGCAGCAGGCCTCTCACTGTCTTTCTCCGGGATTCGATTGCGGTCAGGCACAATGTCGGTCGCCCTAGTCGCAGCAAACTATGCGGACATACGTGTTTCCAGCGTCACCATTGAATCCCTCGCGATCACGCCCGGGCATTCGACACGTCCTTTGCCTCCTGCCCGTGCCGCCGACGCTCTGGCGAAGGCTCAGAATATCCCTGTCGACCAGGCGCGTGCGAAGATCGATGAATACGA
>NZ_JBNDHT010000328.1:0-513 GCF_056755115.1 Rhizobium sp. SVR5-2C
CGGTCCTCACTGCGCTGGTGCGGGGTCGATGGCGATGCCCGAGGCGCGCAGGCCGCTGAAGAGTTTCTGCTGATCTTCCGGCCGTTGCAGGCGAAGCGCGATTTCCCGGCGGATGTTGTGCATCAACTCGGGTGCGTGGACCTCCAGCCAATCCTGTTGCTGCTTGGCGTCGGCCGTCTTCCCGGCGGCGCCGAGGATCGACAGGAGCACGAGGCGATGCATGGGATTATATTGCAGATCGGACATGCGGGACCACAGTTCGGCGGCCTGAATGTCGTTCCTCATGAAGGCGCACAAGGCCATGCCGACCTCGTAATATCCCTTGGGGCCGGCGTTCTTGCTGACGGCGCTGGACACCAGCTCGCAGCCGGATTGCCATCGTCCGGACATCGCCAGCCGCAAGCCGTACTCACCGGCAACGTCGGTGTCGTTGGGGTTGATGGCATAGGCGGCCGCGCCGGCCTGCAAGGCCTTGTCGATGTCGTCTTCGAAGAAGCTGACCAGCATGAGGGC
>NZ_JBNDHT010000329.1:0-502 GCF_056755115.1 Rhizobium sp. SVR5-2C
CAATGTGCCCCCTGCGTTTCCCCATCTGTCGGAGAGGCGGCGAAAAGGGCGATGACTTAAGAGATGGAAGTCAGCGCTTGAGGCCGGAAGATCAGGGAGAGCCGCGGCAGCCTGGCTGGGGAATGTGGCTGCTGCTGGGACTGGCTATGCTTGGGGCGATTGCCAGCGTAATCGGCAGTCCGGCGGCGCTGTTCCGCCTTTTCGACTAGGCGGCACACGGTGCGTTACTTGAACCGGAACATTAGCGAAAGTTTGAGTTGAGGTATTGGGAGCGTGTGGCAAACCTACTTTTGTCTCTTCCTTTCCCTTGGATGGTTCCGAGGTCCTCTGGATCAGATGTGCCGCGCCATTTAGTGCGAGCACATGACGCAAGCGATTAGCGCGGGATGCGCCTTAGCATCTTCGAAAGATACCGTCTGCTTTGCTACCCACGAAGGCGCATGGTCCGGCCTCCAGCAGTCATCATTACGGGCGCTGCTGTTTGAGGGCCGCCAGACCCTAG
>NZ_JBNDHT010000330.1:0-483 GCF_056755115.1 Rhizobium sp. SVR5-2C
CGATCGAGGCGGTAAGCTGCCCGATGGTCGCGACCCGGTTGGCATGTGCCAGCTCCATCTGCATGTCGCGATACCGCCGCTCGCTGGCGCGGGCCTCCGCTTCGGCGCGCTTGAGCTCGGTGAGATCGAGCACGAATGCGACCGCTTCGCTGCGCGCCTCGTCGAAGGCAGCCCTGGCGATCAGCACTGGCACCCGGCTGCCGTCCTTGCGAAAATATTCCTTTTCGAACGGGTCGCAGCATCCCGTCGCGCGGATCTCAGCCACCGCCTGTTGGGTGACAGATTGCCACTCGGGGGGCGTCAGCTCCGTCCAGCGGATATGTCCCGCTGCAAGATCCTTGCGGTCGTAGCCCACCATGTGGAGAAAGGCGTCATTGGCATCGAGGATCCGGCCTTCCAGGGTCGCGATCAAAATCCCGATGATATTGGCATCGACCAGGCGCCGGATCTTGGCCTCGCGCTCCTCGAGGTCACGATAAAGGC
>NZ_JBNDHT010000331.1:0-479 GCF_056755115.1 Rhizobium sp. SVR5-2C
TTCAGCCGGATCGCAGCCGACAGACCGGCTGGCCCGGCGCCGACGATCACCACGTCGAATTCCATCGCCTCGCGTTCGGGGAGTTCCGTGTCCATCGACGCCGTACCTTTCCGTCAGAGCGCCTTCTGCAGTTCCGGCAGGGCTTCGAACAGGTCGGCGACCAGCCCGTAGTCGGCCACCTGGAAGATCGGTGCCTCCTCGTCCTTGTTGATGGCGACGATGACCTTCGAGTCCTTCATGCCGGCGAGATGCTGGATCGCACCCGAGATGCCGCAGGCGATGTAGAGATCAGGAGCGACGACCTTGCCGGTCTGACCGACCTGCCAGTCGTTCGGCGCGTAGCCGGCGTCGACCGCCGCGCGCGAAGCGCCGACGGCCGCACCCAGCTTGTCGGCAACGGGTAGGATGACTTCCTTGAACTTCTCGGCCGAGCCGAGGGCGCGGCCGCCGGAGATGATCACCCGGGCCGAGGTCAGTTC
>NZ_JBNDHT010000332.1:0-471 GCF_056755115.1 Rhizobium sp. SVR5-2C
CCCATAGCAATTAGGTGTCCGCTAACGTACGGAGGCCCGTCTGAGCGGGGCAGTCTGATCCAGAGGATCGCGCGGCCTTCCAAGGGCAAGGAAGGGGCAAAACAAAAGCCAGCCACACACGATCCCAGATAGTAGACGCCCGAGCTCTATCGAATGTTCCGGCGCCTGGCCGCTTCCCGGCGCGGCTCATCTGCTGGAGTCAATCCAGGACCATGAAGCCGAACGGCAGAACCGCGACGATATCGCCGTTTTCATCGACGATTTCGAAGCGCTGTGCCGCGATGTGCTCGCCGCCCATGACTGATTCCGCAATCATCTCGCGAGCAGCGTTGCGGGCCTCTTGCTGAACGGCCGCGACGTTCGGCAAATCGACACCTTCGTCGTCTTCCACCAATTGATCCCCAGTACGAATGTGAAAATAGTACCTCGCCATCGACGGACAGTCTCCTGTTACGCGACCGGAGAACAATC
>NZ_JBNDHT010000333.1:0-458 GCF_056755115.1 Rhizobium sp. SVR5-2C
CAGTTGATGTTCTGGTTGGGGTCCTTGATGTCGCAGGTCTTGCAGTGGACGCAGTTCTGGGCGTTGATGACGAAGGTTTCCTTGCCGTCCTTCTCCACCCATTCGTAGACGCCGGCCGGACAGTAGCGGGTCGAGGGACCGGCGTAGACGCCGTATTCGGACGATTTCTGCAGCGCCATGTCCTTGACCTGCAGGTGCACCGGCTGGTCTTCCTCGTGGTTGGTGTTCGACAGGAATACCGAAGACAGCCGGTCGAAGGTCAGCACGCCATCCGGCTTGGGATAGGCGATCGGCTTGTGCTGCGCGGCGGGCTCCAGGGAGGCCGCATCGGTCTTGCCGTGCCTCAGCGTGCCGAAGACGGAGAGACCGAAGAGCTGGTTCGTCCACATGTCGAAGCCGCCAAGCGCCACGCCGATTGCGGTGCCGAACTTCGACCACAGCGGCTTGACGTTGCGCAC
>NZ_JBNDHT010000334.1:0-455 GCF_056755115.1 Rhizobium sp. SVR5-2C
TGCTGGTCTCCGCAGGATTTGCCGTCCGCGCGCATGACTCGGCAAAGGCGTTTCTGGATGGTGCTTCGATGTCGGAATTCGATGTCGGAAGGAGGCTGCCTCGTCACCGACCTCAGGATGCCGCAGCTCGACGCCATGGAGCTGTTGAAGCACCTGCGGCGCTTCAACGCGGACATTCCGGCAATCGTCATCACCGGCCACGGCGATGTCACGACGGCTGTTCAGGCGATGAAGGCCGGGGCGGCGGATTGCCTGGAGGAGCCTTTTGCAGACGCGGTGCTGATCGCGGCCATCAACCGGGCGACGGCCCTGAAGAGAGCCTTCTGCGGGGCCTCCGGCACCGACACTATCGCATCTCGACTTTGCCAGCTGACGGAGCGCGAACACCAGGTCCTGGCCGGCGTGCTCGACGGCCTGCAGAACAAGATGATCGCCTTCAATCTGGGCATCAGTTC
>NZ_JBNDHT010000335.1:0-441 GCF_056755115.1 Rhizobium sp. SVR5-2C
CCTTTATTGGAGCTACGCCGAGCAGCTCGCTTGGGCCGGATCTTTAAGACCAGCTTCTCGAGATTAAATCCGGTACCGCGCGGTCAGGCAACGGTAATCCGATCATTGATCAGACAGTGTCGAAGACACCGAACAATCAACGATCCAGAGCGACAAGCTTCCTACCTACCTCCAGTCCCTCTTTCGCTTCCGGCCGGCTAGGCCATTCACGACGTCATTGGAACTGGGCTCGGACACCGGGCAAAACCCGATACCTGGAAGCCTCCAGATCAATCTTCTCTTCACGATATATGCAGAACAGGCAACGTCCGTAGACGATGCAAACTTTGTTTTTCTCCAGAAGACATTGCCATCAAAACCCTCAGTCTCGACACCATCGATTTGGTGGAGCTGAGCGGGATCGAACCGCTGACCCCCTGCTTGCAAAGCAGGTGCTCTCCC
>NZ_JBNDHT010000336.1:0-440 GCF_056755115.1 Rhizobium sp. SVR5-2C
ATGACTTCCTTGAACTTCTCGGCCGAGCCGAGGGCGCGGCCGCCGGAGATGATCACCCGGGCCGAGGTCAGTTCCGGGCGGTCGGAAGCCGACAGTGCGTCGTTGACGAAAGTCGACAAAGCGGATGAAAGAGCTGCCGTCGAGATTTCCTCAACGGCAGCAGTGGGGCCTTGGGAGGCCGGAGAAAAGGAGGCGGTGCGCACGGTGATGACCTTCCTGGCGTCGGTCGATTGCACCGTCTGGATGGCATTGCCGGCATAGATCGGCCGCTTGAAGGTGTCGGCGGAGACGACCTCGATGATTTCCGAGACCTGCGCGACGTCGAGCAGGGCAGCGACGCGCGGCATGACGTTCTTGCCGGTCGAGGTGGCGGCCGCGACGATCGCGTCGTAGCTGGCGGCCAGCGAGACGATCAGATCGGCGAGCGGCTCGGCCAGATT
>NZ_JBNDHT010000337.1:0-426 GCF_056755115.1 Rhizobium sp. SVR5-2C
GTGAAGGTCGTTCCCTGTGATAGGAGCAGCAGCCTTGGTGGAAACCGCAGACAGACTTAGGATTACCGCGGTGAATGCAATCGCCTTGTAGCTCATATTGCACCGATTGCCTCTTGTCACAGCCTTAGCACAGCCTGGGCAAACTATGGAATTGACCCGAGATGTGTGGGCCAAATTTCTGAGTGGCCCGATCGCAGATACGGCTGCGCGGTCAACAGAGGCAGAGCCTCCCTCCATAGGGGAAAGCTCAGTGCCGCTTAAAGGGTCCTTCTTCATTCTCGTTGCGATTCAGCCGCTCGACCAACTCCTCGGCGTCCTCTTCGGTGAGCATATCGATGACCACCCCACTCGGTTCGAGACAGCACAGAATTTGTATGTCATTCGGTTGCAACGAGCGCCAGTTTGTTCAACTTTAACATTGCTGTG
>NZ_JBNDHT010000338.1:0-418 GCF_056755115.1 Rhizobium sp. SVR5-2C
CGAAGAACAGGCTCTCGTTCAATAGTTCGTCGCGCATCCGGCCGTTGAAGCTCTCGACATAGCCGTTCTGCATCGGCTTTCCGGGCGCGATGTAGTGCCACTCGACCTTGTGATCCTTCGACCAGGCGAGGATGGCATTCGATGTGAGTTCGGTGCCGTTGTCGGAGACAATGATTCCGGGCTTGCCGCGTCGTTCGATCAGCGTCGTCAGCTCCCGTGCGACGCGGCGGCCGGAGATCGAGGTGTCCGGGATTGCTGCCAGGCATTCGCGCGTCACATCATCGACGATGTTGAGCACGCGAAATCTCCTTCCGCAGGCGAACTGGTCGTGGACGAAATCCAGCGACCATCGGGCATTGGCCTTCGCTTCGACCAGAAGCGGCGCACGCGTGCCGACAGCACGGCGTCTGGCTTTGCG
>NZ_JBNDHT010000339.1:0-411 GCF_056755115.1 Rhizobium sp. SVR5-2C
CAGGTCCTGGCCGGCGTGCTCGACGGCCTGCAGAACAAGATGATCGCCTTCAATCTGGGCATCAGTTCACGCACGGTGGAGGTCCACCGCGCCAACGTGATGGCCAAGATGGGAGCGCGCAATCTGGCGGGGCTCATGCGCATGGTCACAACGGTCGACGGCATTGTGCAACCGCTTCCAACCGTCACCGCCTCACCCCGCCCCCATGCCGACGCACGCTAGATGAATTAGGCGCATCTGTTGCAACCGCTCGTAGCTCTGGGATATGATGCGGCAGGGAAAGACTTCGATACTTGCGTGATCTTGCTTGGGGGCGATCATGAGCAGTGCAAAAGTCAACGCTTCCAGCAACCCCGGACCGACCGCTGAAGAAGTCAGCCAGCAAGTCGAACGGATCCTTTCAAGCGAGGA
>NZ_JBNDHT010000340.1:0-403 GCF_056755115.1 Rhizobium sp. SVR5-2C
GGCACGCGCAATTGGTGGGTGAGTGTTGAATGGTCGAGTGGCGTTGACAGGATTCGCCATGGGTGCCTCCTTGAAAAGCTACCCAAGTGTTGCCGCTCGATGTTCTAAGATTGTTTCAGAGCCGGCCTTTTCGGCTACTTTTGTAGCGTCAAGATTTCTATTTGGTATCGAAATAGATGGACGTACAGCTCCCGTTTCATCCGAAATATAATGTCTATTTATTGTAATTAGTGGGTAATTCTCAAAGATAATTCTCCGAATGCTAAATCGGAGGCCCAGAATGTCCTATAAAAATGTGAGCACTGGCGGTGATGATGTAAAGCGGATGCTTTACCCACGCCTCGTGGCAGTCAATGGTTCTTTGTTGGTGTCTCCGAATCCAGCGGATCAGCCAGCCGTAACT
>NZ_JBNDHT010000341.1:0-402 GCF_056755115.1 Rhizobium sp. SVR5-2C
CTGGCACATGCCAACCGGGTCGCGACCATCGGGCAGCTTACCGCCTCGATCGCCCATGAGGTCAATCAGCCGATCGCTGCAACCGTCACCAATGCCCAGGCCGCATTGCGCTGGATGGACACGGAGCAGCCGGATCTCGCAGAAGTCCGCCAGGCGCTTGATCGGATCGCCAGGGACGGCCGGCGGGCTGGCGAGGTCATTAGCCGCATACGCGGGCAGATCAAGAAAGCCCCGCCACAGCAAGACGTGGTCGACATCAATGAAACAATCGACGAGGTGATCAGCCTTGCCCGGAGCGAGATCACCAAGAACGGGATAAAAGTGGACAGGCAGTTCGCCGATAGCCTGCCGCTCCTGCAGGGCGACCGGGTGCAACTGCAGCAGGTGATCCTGAACCTGGTC
>NZ_JBNDHT010000342.1:0-399 GCF_056755115.1 Rhizobium sp. SVR5-2C
AGTGGAACGTTTGACAATAATCCAGCAATCGGAACGTCGCCCCCTCCGACTGCGACCGCCCGCGACCCGACCCCTACAGGAAACGGTGGCGGATCGACACAGGTCACGACCCCAAGCGGCAACGAGAAATGACGCTTTCCGGTGAGACGATAGAAGCAGAGGCCGCGGCGCGGGGAGATTTGCCGACCCCGTACCCATGTTCGACTGGTTGAGAAGAGAGTTTGACTACGGCAAACCCCAAAGTTGATGTTCAAGGTTATTCATGTGGCGATCACCGGGGGCGAGCTTTTTTGAGAAGGTCCGTCAACGCCTCGGCGCTTTGGATCGGTCTTGCAACTTCGGCCATGGCTCAGGCCAGCGGCGGCTCTGGTGGAACTGGTGGTTCTGGTGGGACAAGTG
>NZ_JBNDHT010000343.1:0-397 GCF_056755115.1 Rhizobium sp. SVR5-2C
AGCGCGAGAACTGCAATGAGGTCGTAGCGGAGCCGTCCCCATATGAAAGCGACCATCAGGCCGATCAGAATGGCGAACGCTAAAGCCTGAGAATGTGTCATGGATAAAGTCCCGACCGACTCTTCCTGGTGCCAGGTCAATTTTACGCGCCTGAAAAAGCTGATGTCGGGTTAATTTAAAGCTTCATTCAACGGCGTTGGACCCCGACTGTTCGTCCAGCATGTCTCCTGCTTCAGAGCGGACGTACGCATGATCAGACGACTACAGGATGTTTCCGATCCTCCATACAGGATACGCAAGAAGGTCGGGCAGCTGAAGGTTTGAATACCTGTACGTCAATACGTCGCACAGTCCGCGCGGCCGGTCCTCTTGATCGTGCAGGACATCATCGGCCCAC
>NZ_JBNDHT010000344.1:0-390 GCF_056755115.1 Rhizobium sp. SVR5-2C
GGTTCCAGCTGGTGTTCCGGCGCTTCCTCGCCGTGTTCGCCCGACCCGAGCATCCGCTCGCGCTGTTCCTCGACGACCTGCAGTGGCTGGACGCGGCAACCCTGGATCTGATCGAGCATCTGGCCACCCATCCGGAGGTCCGCCACCTGCTGCTGATCGGGGCCTATCGGGACAACGAGGTCACGCCAACGCACCCGCTGATGCGGCGGCTGGCGGCGATCCGCAGCGCCGGGGGCCGGATGCAGGAGATTGTGTTGGCGCCGCTTGGACTTGCGGATGTGGGCCGGCTCATCGCCGATGCCCTGCGCTGCGACCCGGAGCGCGTCGCGCCGCTAGGCCGGCGCGTGCACGAGAAGACAGCCGGCAATCCGTTCTTCACGATCCAGTTTC
>NZ_JBNDHT010000345.1:0-389 GCF_056755115.1 Rhizobium sp. SVR5-2C
TCGGCGGCTGCTGTGGTACGGACGGCGCCCATCTGGCGGCAATTTGTGACGCTTGTCAGTAGCAAAACACTTGCCGGTCCTGGCCAACTATCACCAGATACGGCCGACCTCTTCGGGCACATGGGCGGTTCGAACCGACGGCTACCTGAATTCCGCGACAGCACCAGCCTCGACAATAACGACCGTCGGCGTCGGCGCCGGAAGGCAAGGCAGCCATCCCGAGGTGGTCGTTCTCAATGTCGCCGGCTGAGACCGGGGCTTTGCAGTCTAATAAACGCCCAATCGCTTAGCACCGTCGCGCCAGCGGTGCCCGCACCTGTCAGCTGGACTGCTTTCGAAACAAAGTAGCCGTGGCTGCACTCAAACCCGAGGACCAGGATCATATGAAA
>NZ_JBNDHT010000346.1:0-386 GCF_056755115.1 Rhizobium sp. SVR5-2C
TCCCACAGCACCTATGACTGCAAGCAAGACCCTGTCGATCCAGCGCGTGTTCTCGCCGAGCAGGATTTCTGCTCTTAACCAATCGTAATAAGCAGCAACGCAGAGCCGGAGTGCCAAAGCGACGAATACAGTCGAGATGAACAATGTCAGTAAGGCAATTCCGATGGCGTAGCCCGCGTCCTGATCCGACCAATGAACAGGCCCAAGGAGCAATCGGAATGATATGAAGGCGAGAGCCGAGAGAGCGACCGACCTCCACATAAGGAACAGCGGAAGAAATGGGCTGACTAGCGCTAGCACGAAGAATAGGATGAACGAGGTCCAAATCAGAGTGGTTGTCATGAAGCAATCAAAAACACAGCAATGTTAAAGTTGAACAAACTGGC
>NZ_JBNDHT010000347.1:0-380 GCF_056755115.1 Rhizobium sp. SVR5-2C
CTCATCCCCGAGGGGGAGCGGGCCATGGCGCATCTTCGGATCGGCCGCGTGCTCGCGGCGCAAACGCCGGCGGAGGCACTAGAGGAGACCATCTTCGACATTGTCAGCCAGTTCGGGCGTGGCACGGCGCTGATTACCGCGCCGGCGGAGCGCGAACAGGTCGCCGGCCTCAACCGTGTTGCGGGCCAGCGGGCTAAGGCGGCAACCGCCTATCACGCCGCGCTGCAATATTTCACCGCCGGCCGGGCCTTGCTGGGAGCGACCGGCTGGGAGCAGTGCCCTCGGCTCACGTTCGACCTCGAGCTCAACCGCGCCGAGTGCGAATACCTGACGGGGGAACTGGCATCTGCGGAAGAACGGCTTGCGATGCTGTCACGACG
>NZ_JBNDHT010000348.1:0-376 GCF_056755115.1 Rhizobium sp. SVR5-2C
GCCACGGAGACCACGCCGAGGTGGCACTTGCTGCCGAGGTGTCTGTCGTCGCGGCTCTGCCGTGCGCAGTGGATGGGCCAAACCTGACCGTTGGTCTAGAAGCTGTGAATACGCCTTCTTCGGATGGTCCCCAAGCAGCAGATAGGCAATTTAAGCGGCGGGCGTGGCCGGGGCGGAAGGCGCTTGACATTGCCAAAAACCTGTTAGGGTGGAAGGTGACGAAATGTGTGAACTTGCCCCGAAAAACCGGCTCGCCTGAGTCTGGTCACCGGCCTGTGCGCCCTCGCACTTGCCGTAGCGTCCATGGTTGCCATGGCGTCGGACGTGAAGCTGGACCTGTCCATGCGGATCGCGCGCCACGGAGACCACGCCGAGG
>NZ_JBNDHT010000349.1:0-371 GCF_056755115.1 Rhizobium sp. SVR5-2C
CATCTCGGCGGCCGCCGGCTGTTGCCGCCGACGGCGGTGCTTGACCTTCGCCGCGACCCGGCCGGCAAGCCGCTGAAGCCGGTGTTTGCCAAGGCCTTCGAATATTCCGACGGCTGGGTCGACGATGCCCGGCTGGTGGTGCTGAATGCCCGCGATGCCGCCGACCGCGGGGCGCTGATTATGCCGCGCACCAAGGTGGTCTCGGCCCGCCGCGAGAACGGCCTGTGGGAGATCGACAGCGTGAACATGCTGACCGGCGAGAACCGCCGCCATCGGGCCCGCATGCTGGTCAATGCCGCCGGCCCCTGGGTCGATCAGCTGCTGCGCGCCGCTTTCGGCCAGAACGAGGCCCGGCATGTGCGCCTCGTGCA
>NZ_JBNDHT010000350.1:0-367 GCF_056755115.1 Rhizobium sp. SVR5-2C
GGGGCAAAACATTAAGCCTCGCCACGCGATCCCAAACGTTAAAACGATCAAGATGCTGCTAATGTTCCGCTTCGGCGTTGTACGTTAGGTTTCAGCCGACGACGCCGAACAGCCATGCAAGCAGGATCGCCAGGGCCGCGGCCATCGCTATCAGGATCCAGACATCCCGAAATGTTTAGGAACGGCATGGCCAAGCATCCCTTAGCGCCATCAGGTTCACCTGCGCGCCTTTACGGTCTCGCTCCTTCGGGTTGTCGTTAATCCACTTGCAGACTGCGTCATTGATCTCACCCATAGTGACGCTATCAGGTAAACAGACGGGATCCCGTAGGAACCCGGTCATGTCAGTGACCCCACTAACGTAGCC
>NZ_JBNDHT010000351.1:0-367 GCF_056755115.1 Rhizobium sp. SVR5-2C
GACTCGATACAGTCCAGCGTCCCCCTGCGGATCAATCAACCGTCAGCGCAAAACAATCTTTCAGTACAGAGGCAATATCATCTTCTGCCAGCTGTTGCGTTTCCACGCACTGCGCGGTGATCGTTTTCAGCACGTTACCCAGCAAAATCTGGCGTCCTTCAGGGCGATGCTGTACGACGAGCAGCTTCTGCACAAAAATGGCGTCCGGGTGCGTGGAGTTAAGGTAGTTGGCAGGCACAAAATCAATCCACTCCTGAGGAGAAAGGTCAAAGCCGTACTGACTGGTCCATTTACCCTCCACCCGTGCCTGAAGCAGATACTCACCCTCCGCGTTACGGGTCAGCCGGAACGCTGTCTCTTATACACA
>NZ_JBNDHT010000352.1:0-366 GCF_056755115.1 Rhizobium sp. SVR5-2C
AACGAATTCACACGTTCTCTCGCCAGAGTCCTGACCCAGGAAGGCGGCTATTCCAACAACGCGAAGGACCGGGCGGCTCGACATTGAAGGGCGTCACGCAGCGCGTCTATGACGAGTATCAGCCAAGCTTTCCCTCCAGCCGGAGCCGGCCCTCGATACTTCCGCGTCGGCGAAGCCGATGCAGCCGCCGCCAAGCCTGGACACCGCGGTCTCAAATCTCAGGGGGTACGCGTGCTCGGCTGGAAAAACAGTGTCGCCACGAGCCTGCCGTTCAGTCGTCCTATCAAACTCAGCCTTTCGCGATGCTGCGTCGACCATATGCGAAGCGCAAGAGAGACGAGTTGCAGGATGCCCTCGATCTGAAGG
>NZ_JBNDHT010000353.1:0-356 GCF_056755115.1 Rhizobium sp. SVR5-2C
GGGGCAAAACATTAAGCCTCGCCACGCGATCCCAAACGTTAAAACGATCAAGATGCTGCTAATGTTCCGCTTCGGCGGTTTCAGCCGACGACGCCGAACAGCCAGGCAAGAAGGAGCGTCAGGGCCGCGGCGATCGCTATCAGGATCCAGACATCCCGAAATGTTTAGGGACGGCATGGCCAAGCATCCCTTAGCGCCATCAGGGTCACCTGCGCGCCTTTACGGTCTCGCTCCTTCGGGTTGTCGTCAATCCACTTGCAGACTGCGTCATTGATCTCGCCCATAGTGACGCTATCAGGTAAACAGACGGGATCCCGTAGGAACCCGGTCATGTCAGTGACCCCACTAACGTAGCC
>NZ_JBNDHT010000354.1:0-356 GCF_056755115.1 Rhizobium sp. SVR5-2C
ACATAGAACGGCCGAATTTCATAGGATGTCGAGCCGGGATTGACCGCCGAGAGCTCCTTCGAGAAGGCGATCGCCTAATCCAGGGTCTCGAAATCGACGACGTAGAAACCGAGCAGCGCTTCCTTGGTTTCGGCAAAGGGACCGTCGAGTACAAGCGGTTCTTCCTTGCCCTTGCGCACGGTGGTCGCAGCCGTCGTCGGCATCAGCCTTCCGACCGGACCAATCTTTCCGGCCCTTGCAACCGGTGCCTGCACTGCATGGAGTTTCGCCATGACGGCGTCTTCCTCCTCCTTGGACCAGGAGAAGACCGTCTCTTCGTTGGCATAGCAAAGGATCGCGTAGAGCATCTGTTATTC
>NZ_JBNDHT010000355.1:0-348 GCF_056755115.1 Rhizobium sp. SVR5-2C
CTTGAGCTTCTCGACGAGCTCGGCGACCGACTTCACCTTGACGCCGGCCTTGCGGCCCGACGGCTCTTCGGTCTTCAGGACCTTGAGGCGCGGCTCGGTGGAGACGCCGAAATCGGCAGGAACCTTCTTGTCGAGCGGCTTCTTCTTGGCCTTCATGATGTTCGGCAGCGAGGCGTAGCGCGGTTCGTTGAGGCGCAGGTCCGTGGTGACGACGGCCGGCAGCTTGACTTCGATCGTCTGCAGGCCGCCATCGACTTCGCGGGTCACGGTCGCCTTGCCCTCACCGATCTCGATCTTCGAGGCGAAGGTCGCCTGCGAAATGCGCAGCAGTGCCGCCAGCATCTGGCC
>NZ_JBNDHT010000356.1:0-347 GCF_056755115.1 Rhizobium sp. SVR5-2C
CACCACCGCCCAGAGCATGGTCGATGCGACGCCGAATTCATGCGCGAGTTTCGTCGTGATTGGCGCTGCAATCATGGCGGCGACCCCGGCCATGGCGGTATCCAGGCCGATGAGCGTTGAGGGGATGCCGCGCTTTTCCAGGATGATGCTGAGAAGCGGAAGGCCGAGGCCGAGTGCGATTCCCACGGCGGAAATCGACGAGATCGCGGCAACCAGCGACTGCCAATGGATTTCTTCGACATCGCCCGCTGTGCCGTTTCTCGGCTGAGACATTAATTCATCCTTGAGTGACTAAAGCGAATCGCCCGTTTTTTTTGACACATAGAAAGGCACATGCGTGCCAAATC
>NZ_JBNDHT010000357.1:0-346 GCF_056755115.1 Rhizobium sp. SVR5-2C
TTTTCGTAATCCTGAAGCATCGAAGTCTTAAAATCGCCCATGCTGGCGCCCATCGCGAGAAGCGAGCTGGGATCGAGTTCCAATCGCGCGCCAAACGAAGCAGCGACCAACAAGCCTTCATCGACCAGCTTTCGGCTTACGATGGACAAAGACGGATCACCACAAACATCACGTAACGTGGCGCCGGTGACAACCGAAAGCGGATTGCTACACAAGTTGGCAACGACCTTCGTCCACAGGGCATCACGTATCCTTTCCGTGACGCGCGCGGCTATCCCGCTTTCAGCCAACAGAGCTGCAAGCCAGTCCGTTCTATCGCTGCGACGATGGTCTATCTCTCCTATGA
>NZ_JBNDHT010000358.1:0-340 GCF_056755115.1 Rhizobium sp. SVR5-2C
CAGTCAGTAAAACGCGCGTCCAGAGCTTTCTGAAGCGCCATCGCTTGGTCCTCGGTCCGACAATGACAGATCGCGTCGTCAGCATAACGCTCAAACGGAATGTCCGGGAAATTCCGACACATCCACATGTCAAACGCATAGTGAAGAAAGAGGTTTGCCAAGAGGGGGCTGATTACCCCGCCCTGTGGCGTTCCTCGTTCTCTGACGACGAGATTTCCGTCCGGCATCTGCACTGGCGCTTTCAGCCATCGTTCGATGTATAAAAGCACCCACGGGCAATCGGTGTGCTTGCGCACAGCCCGCATCAGCAGGTCCGGTTCGATGCTATCAAAGAAAGCCT
>NZ_JBNDHT010000359.1:0-339 GCF_056755115.1 Rhizobium sp. SVR5-2C
GAAGTAGCAACCATGGCCGAAGACTTCGGACGCAAGCAGCCACTAGCCTTTCTTGGAATCGCGGCATTGGCAGGGCTGGCGGCCAGCCGCTTCCTAACTGCCTCGGCAAGTCGACCGGCAAGTGCGAGCTTCCACCGCGCGCCTCAGGTGGCCCAACCAGCGTCTTCCTTGAAGAGCGGAGGGCCGGCAAATGGCTAACTCGTCCGAAAACATCCCGCTCGCCGAACTCGTGAGCGGACTCGTGGCCGATCTGACGGGACTTCTACGCAAAGAAATCGACCTCGCCAAGACCGAAGCTTCTGAAAAACTCACACAGGCGCTGAGCGGCATCGAGGTTCT
>NZ_JBNDHT010000360.1:0-334 GCF_056755115.1 Rhizobium sp. SVR5-2C
TGAACACGTTCGCCGCGGCTACTACCACGGATATCGCGGTTATCACGAACACCGCCATGGCTACCGACGCCACAGCGATGGGCTTTGGTACCCAGTAGCAGCTTTCGCGCTCGGCGCAGTTATCGGTGGGGCGATTAACCACCGCTAGGCTGGCTATCTCACGAATAGCATATCTGCTGCCTTGGTTTTATAAGGCTCCCTCGCGGGGCGTTTTTCTTACCCAAAAGGAACCAGACTTGAACCGCCAAAACTTCTACGCGGCTCCGTAAAGGAGACCCCGGCATAGGGTTGGCTGTGGGCTGTTTGCCGGGTCTCCTAGGTGCCGTGTAGGGGT
>NZ_JBNDHT010000361.1:0-334 GCF_056755115.1 Rhizobium sp. SVR5-2C
TGCGCGCCCGATATCGGCCCGAGAACGGTAATCAGCACGACGAGCATTGCCCCCGTCGCCAGCGTGTTGGCGAGCAGGGCAAGCGCCGTATCATCGGTCAGACGATCCGCCATGATGCCCGAACCGACGACGGTCGCGACCAGAATGCCCGTGCCGAGTCCTTCCGAAACAAGGCGGCGCGAAAGCGGAAACGACGTCATAGTTTCAAGCCCCCAACCGCGTCAGCGTGATCATTGAACCGTGCCTTCGACCGGCGCGCAGCAGGCCGCAACCTCGGCCGCCGGCGCGCAGATTTCCGGATGGCCGGCGCAGCAGTCTTCCATCAGAAAGCGCA
>NZ_JBNDHT010000362.1:0-331 GCF_056755115.1 Rhizobium sp. SVR5-2C
ACTCGGATTGGGGAGAAAAGCTCGGCTACGACCGCGACAGGCTGCTCGCGGCCAACGACCGGTCGGTGGCATTGCTGGTGGCACTGCGCGACGAGTTCGAAACGAAGCGTTCACCGATCGTTATCAACGGAGCCATAGGACCACGCGGCGACGGCTACGTCGCAGAACGCATCACCGCTGCGGAAGCGGAAGACTACCACCATGCCCAGGTCGAATGCTTTGCTCGAGGCGAGGCCGACATCGTCACGGCATATACTCTGACCGCGCCGGAAGAGGCAGTGGGCATTGCACGTGCAGCTGCGGTGAACGACATGCCGTGCGCAATCTCGTT
>NZ_JBNDHT010000363.1:0-319 GCF_056755115.1 Rhizobium sp. SVR5-2C
TGACCTGCCACTGAACTTTCATCCGACTGCGATTAGAGCCTCGGCGGCTTTCAATAGGCCAAATGGCGCGGTGGGAGCAACCGGCGGAAACGCGAAGCTTTCATCTCGCGCAGCGTTGGAGCCGGTTGCGGCGATGGACCCGGCATAGCTTGCCGGGGTCTGATATCCGAGGGATGAGTGCGGCCGGAAATGGTTATAATCGTCCGCCCATTCGGCAATGGCGCTTCGGGCATGATCGAGACCGAAGAACAGGCTCTCGTTCAATAGTTCGTCGCGCATCCGGCCGTTGAAGCTCTCGACATAGCCGTTCTGCATCGGC
>NZ_JBNDHT010000364.1:0-318 GCF_056755115.1 Rhizobium sp. SVR5-2C
CCACATGTCGAAGCCGCCAAGCGCCACGCCGATTGCGGTGCCGAACTTCGACCACAGCGGCTTGACGTTGCGCACCCGCTTCAGGTCCTTGCCGATATCGCTCTTGCGCCAGTCAGCCTCGATCTCGGTGACTTCGTCATTGGCGCGGCCCGATGCAATCGCCTCGGCAATGCGGTCGGCCGCCAGCATGCCCGACAGCACCGCATTGTGGCTGCCCTTGATGCGCGGCACGTTGACGAAGCCGGCCGAACATCCGATCAACGCTCCGCCCGGGAAGGAGAGCTTCGGCACCGACTGGTATCCGCCCTCGGTAATGGC
>NZ_JBNDHT010000365.1:0-316 GCF_056755115.1 Rhizobium sp. SVR5-2C
GGCTCATCCTCTTCTGCGGCATGTCGATCGGGTACGAGGACCCCACCGGAAGTTACCCCCGGACAGGCCGCGTCCCGCTCGACGAGACGGTCAAGTTCGTCGGCGATTAGTACTTGCGCCCGGAGGACAAGAGACCCATTCCATGATTCTTGCGCATGATAACGTCCTTTTGCGGGAGGTGGCGTCCGACCGGCACGCTAGATACGAGAGCGACGATCATGCCAACGAGTTATCAGTATAGGGTGCACTGGTGCGTCGCCACCGCACCGAATGTCACTCTACCGGCATGAGAACCGGAGCATCCTTGTTCTTAAGC
>NZ_JBNDHT010000366.1:0-310 GCF_056755115.1 Rhizobium sp. SVR5-2C
GCTCGTTTACCAACGGCCCGATGAATCAACCAAGTGTGATTGTCAAAGCATCGCCCAGGATTTGATTGCGAAGCGCTGTCTATTACATTTGTAGCTATCGCCTCGGTTTTCGAAACAACCCTGCAATGGAACGCCAATAGCCGACGGAATTCGTCGACGTTGTACGCGATTTCGCGCTTGTGACTTACGAAGGTGGACGCTTGAAACATGTCCTGGTGATTGACGATGATATTACCATCCGTCAGCTGTTAATTGACTATCTCTCGCAACATGCGCTTAAAGTCAGTGCCGTCAGCGACAGCCACCAGAT
>NZ_JBNDHT010000367.1:0-305 GCF_056755115.1 Rhizobium sp. SVR5-2C
TTTACCTTTGCCTGAAAGAATCGGATCGTTGAACAGTTGCTTGCCAAGTGCGACCTTGGCCGGATCAAGATCTGGGGCAGCCTCAAGGGGCGTGATCGGCTCTTGCTGACTGCGACCGCTTGCCAACGCCACGGTCGCGGCTACGCTCAGCACCATAAGCAGCCATACCGCTGAAAAAGCCGACAGGCGCTCCGTGGCAGTCTTGGCAGCCATGAAGCTCGAACGGACCATCGTCATCAGGAGACATTTCTTCTGCTGTGGTCAATATCCACCTCAGCATCGAAGAAATAGCCGACGCCACGCTC
>NZ_JBNDHT010000368.1:0-298 GCF_056755115.1 Rhizobium sp. SVR5-2C
GCCTTCTCTCGCGGCGTCCCGGACAGCGGGCCGCGCCAGACCGACAGGGCAGGGGCAAGCGCGAGGTAGAGAAAAGCCGCGGCGATGACGAGGACCGTCCCGAGGACCAGCGCCGTCAGCAATATCGAGCGACGGGAGCCGGGAAATACCCGGTCGTGCCCGTTGGCCTCGACGCCTGGCGAACCATCGGGGCTCTCGACCGGTGACGCCAGGACTTGCGAGCCGTGCGCATATTCGAAATGCGGCACATATCCGCCCTTGGGGACGGTGATGATGACCTCGTCCGCCTGCCCGGCGA
>NZ_JBNDHT010000369.1:0-288 GCF_056755115.1 Rhizobium sp. SVR5-2C
TTGACAGCCAGCCCTGTGGCGGCACACATGTGTCGGAGACGCAGGAGGTCGGAGCGATTCACATCGCCAAGATCGAGAAGAAGGGCAAGGAAAACCGCCGTTTCCGCATCCGTTTCGGCGCCCCGACCGACGAAAACTGACGCCGGCAAGCGTCGATATCCCGACACCGAGATCAAGAAACCATAGCAGGGAGAGATCATCATGGCAGCGGACAAAAGCCGTTTCGTCGTATCCGCGGACTGGCTGCAGAGCGAGCTGGGTGCCAAGGACCTGCGCATCCTCGACGCA
>NZ_JBNDHT010000370.1:0-287 GCF_056755115.1 Rhizobium sp. SVR5-2C
ACTGATAGCCGTTAGGTTTCGGGTTCGCGACATAGTCATCAAACTCATCCGGTAGATGGCGGAAGTGAGTATGTACTATCCCTAACGCGGCGTAGCAATCCTGCAGACGCTCCGCAACGATGCGCACGGCGCGCACGTCAAACAGCTCATCAAAGGCGAGATGTTTCTTCTGCATTTTGCGCCAGATGCTGTAGATGTGCTTAGGTCGACCATAGACTTCGGCCCGCACATTCTCTTCTTTCATCGACTGGCGCAATCCGCTGACGAATTCCTCAATATAGTGCTCG
>NZ_JBNDHT010000371.1:0-285 GCF_056755115.1 Rhizobium sp. SVR5-2C
GTACGACGTCGGACTCGAGTACGCCGGGTACGTGCCGCGGGACTCCGGCGCAGAGGTCGTCCTGCGCGGGAAGCCGGAAAGCAACGAGTTCATGGCGTTCTGGGTCGTCCCGGATGCCGACGGCGTGCGGGTCCTCGCCGGTATGCACGTCAACGGGTGGGACACCATCGACGCGGTGCAGCAGCTCGTGCGCAACGGCACGGTCATCTACCTCGACCTCCTTCCCCACCCCTACCCCCCCCCCCCCCCCCCCCCCCCCCCCCCCCCCCCCCCCCCCCCCCCCCC
>NZ_JBNDHT010000372.1:0-283 GCF_056755115.1 Rhizobium sp. SVR5-2C
GTATATGAAACGCCTGAAAGGCGGCGTGCTGGCGAACGGCCTGAACTCGTTTGTCTCTGCGGTCTTCAACACCTTCCCGAACTCCTGCTTCGGACAGAACAACGGCGTGATCCAGCTGACTGGCGTTGCCAGCCGCTACGTTGGTTTTGTGGTGGCACTGATGCTGATCGTCCTCGGCCTGTTCCCGGCGGTAAGCGGTTTTGTGCAGCATATACCTGAACCGGTGCTGGGCGGCGCAACGCTGGTGATGTTCGGGACCATCGCGGCTTCCGGTGTACGTATC
>NZ_JBNDHT010000373.1:0-279 GCF_056755115.1 Rhizobium sp. SVR5-2C
GGGGGGGTGGTGCGTACCACCTCTGTTCACGTAAGCAGCGAATACACGAAAGCTCCGACAGAACCCCAAAAGACAACCAGCACAAGTGACATCGACAAGACGAAGATCTTCGTCACAGCAAAAACTCCGCAACATTTACTCAGCAGAAACCGAAACTAATACAGGGGCCGACGGTTGGTATCGGCACAAGGTCCTGAACGGACCGGACTTTGGTCTGATATTCTCTTGCTGACCGGTGGCCCAGCGCCGCCGCACCCCCCTCCCCCCCCCCACCCCCCC
>NZ_JBNDHT010000374.1:0-279 GCF_056755115.1 Rhizobium sp. SVR5-2C
TCTCAAGCGACACCGCATCGATGCGATCGTCGCAAAGAATAGCGGCGGAGCGGCGACATATGCGAAGATCGAGGCAGCCCGGGATCTCGGCATCGAGGTGTTTATCGTCGCCCGCGCAGCCGCGCCTGCCGTCATGACGGTTGAGACTGTCGACGAAGCGCTCGGCGCGATCGATCACCTCTTTCCTCCGGCGATGGAACGCGGTGTGTAGACAATTGCGGGCTTGCCGCCCTGTCTCTTATACACATCTCCGAGCCCACGAGACGCGTAGTAATCTGG
>NZ_JBNDHT010000375.1:0-279 GCF_056755115.1 Rhizobium sp. SVR5-2C
TCTCTGGCCCTCGATCTGGCCGAATATGGCATTACCGTTCACTCGCTGATGCTGGGCAACCTGCTGAAATCGCCGATGTTCCAGTCCCTGCTGCCGCAATATGCCACCAAGCTCGGGCTGAAAGAGGAGGAAGTGGAGCAGTATTACATCGACAAAGTGCCGCTGAAGCGCGGCTGCGATTATCAGGACGTGCTGAACATGCTGCTGTTTTATGCCAGCCCCAAAGCCTCTTACTGCACCGGGCAGTCCATTAATGTCACCGGCGGGCAGGTGATGTTC
>NZ_JBNDHT010000376.1:0-278 GCF_056755115.1 Rhizobium sp. SVR5-2C
GGTTAGCCTGCCCGTGCAGGCCTATGAAAAAGATAAAACCTATAAAATCACCATTCTGCATACCAACGATCACCACGGCCATTTCTGGCGCAGTGAATACGGCGAATACGGTCTGTCGGCACAAAAAACGCTGGTGGATGGCATTCGTAAAGAGGTGGCAGCCCAGGGAGGCAGCGTACTGCTGCTGTCGGGGGGCGATATCAATACCGGTGTGCCGGAATCTGATTTACAGGATGCGGAGCCTGATTTCCGCGGCATGAATCTTATTGGCTACGATG
>NZ_JBNDHT010000377.1:0-277 GCF_056755115.1 Rhizobium sp. SVR5-2C
TACCAGCATGATATTCATCACCCCGATACCGCCAACCACCAGCGAGATCACCGCCACCAGCGTCAGGAACAGCTGAAGAGTACGTGTGGTCTTTTCCGCCGTTTTCAAGAGACCGTCCATATTCCAGGTGAAGAAATCTTTCTTCCCGTGACGCAACGTCAGCAGCCGTTCCAGCTGTTGCTCGGCCTGCGCGCTGTCGTAGCCCTCCTTCACGCGAACGGTGATGGAGTTCAGCCAGGACTGCCCCATAATCCGCCCGGAGATGGTGGTATAGGGC
>NZ_JBNDHT010000378.1:0-277 GCF_056755115.1 Rhizobium sp. SVR5-2C
TCCGAAAACAGCGCAGAACGCGATCAGCTGCTGGAAAACCTGCAGGAAGGCATGGAAGTCAAAGGTATCGTTAAGAACCTCACTGACTACGGCGCATTCGTTGACCTGGGCGGCGTTGATGGCCTGCTGCACATCACCGACATGGCGTGGAAACGCGTTAAGCACCCAAGCGAAATCGTGAACGTGGGCGACGAAATCACTGTTAAAGTGCTGAAGTTCGACCGCGAGCGTACTCGTGTATCCCTCGGCCTGAAACAGCTGGGCGAAGATCCATGGG
>NZ_JBNDHT010000379.1:0-277 GCF_056755115.1 Rhizobium sp. SVR5-2C
GTCCACAGGTGGAGCTGTATCCGCACGTCGGACGATCCGGCCTACTCACGCTCCTATGGCTCGTCTCAGACGAGTCCCTTCCGGCGGGTCGCAGGCGGCTCACATCGGACCTGTGCCGGCGTCTCGTCGGCGGAGAGTGATGCCTGTGAACGCCGAGCCATCGGCAACAAGGGTGGCGCCCTCGAGCTGGTGGAACGCCCCACCCCACGACGCATGATCGGCGTCAGGAAAGGCGGCGACGAGCACCGGTTCGATGGATCCGCCCGAGGACACGATC
>NZ_JBNDHT010000380.1:0-276 GCF_056755115.1 Rhizobium sp. SVR5-2C
GATCAGTCTCGAGGATGAAGACCGACGTCTCGAGGCTTGGCTGAAGCTTCTCGAACCCGGCGTATGCAGTCGGCTTTGTCGCTGTCTGGCAGCCCGGAATCATTGCACAGAGCGGTAGTATCAAGAGAAGAGACTCGACCATTGATCTTCCTTTTTCGGCAAAGCGTTTGACCGCGGCTTCCAGTGCGACGGTTGCGGCTTGCTGGTGTCCCTCAGAGCGCCAAATGAGGATTGCGGGATAGACGACCAGCGCGGCGCCCAAGGCCGCTCCCGCGC
>NZ_JBNDHT010000381.1:0-276 GCF_056755115.1 Rhizobium sp. SVR5-2C
CACCCATTCGTTCGTTCGCCCTGGCGGTATTGGGGCGCTCGCTGAGCGGATCAGGGCATCGTGCCGGACGAATTACATACCCGGCCTTAAGCACGAGGCCGCCTTCGCAGTGGTTCCAAAGGGGCAGGCACGTAGCGATCCCATCATACATGCGTGACCTTTCATTTTACGTCTATTGACTAATGCAGCGAGGCTGCGTCGGAAAACTTCATTTCACCAAGCATTTCACAAAGATGGCTGCGAGCCCGGTTTACTCGGCCCTTGATGGTGCCGACC
>NZ_JBNDHT010000382.1:0-276 GCF_056755115.1 Rhizobium sp. SVR5-2C
GTCCAGGGCGCACTGCCCCAGGTCACCGCATGGCGGCGCGAGATCCATCAGCATCCCGAACTGAGCAACCGCGAGACGCGCACCGCCGCGCTGGTCGCCGCGCAGCTGAAGAAACTCGGCATGGAAGTGCGCACCGGCATCGCGCATACCGGCGTGGTGGGTATCCTCAAGGGCGGCCGGCCCGGCCCGAAGCTGGCGATCCGTGCCGACATGGATGCGCTGCCGGTCACCGAGGAAGTCGACCTGCCGTTTGCTTCGAAGGCGCAGGGCGAATAC
>NZ_JBNDHT010000383.1:0-276 GCF_056755115.1 Rhizobium sp. SVR5-2C
CACCCGCAATAACGTCGTTTTCGGTGGCTTCCGGGTTACGAATCGCTTCGATATTGAGCAGTGGCTGATCCGGTGGGCCGGAGAACAGCAGCTCACCTTTACGCACAATCAGATCCTGACCATAGGCATGGAAGCGCCCTTCAGGAATATTGATCTGGCCGTTCAGACCCAGACCCTGCTTGTCCTGCGCGACTTTCAGATCCCCCGTCAGTCTCGCCTTCAGCCCAAACGCATCCAGACGCACGTTATTGCCGACGTGAACGGTGAGGTTACTGT
>NZ_JBNDHT010000384.1:0-276 GCF_056755115.1 Rhizobium sp. SVR5-2C
GTCTCGCCGGTGAGATCGCAGTAGTCCGTACCGGTTTGCGCGCATATCCGGACCAGCGGTTCGCCATCCAGCGCGTACGGACCGACGGTCGACACGACGAGGCGCGTGCGCGCGCACAACGCCCGCAATTGCGTGTCGTCGGCCGCATCGGCGACGATGATCGGCAGCGTCTGCCATGCGGCGCCGAGTGCCTCCCTGACGTGCCGGAGCTTCGCCTCGGAGCGGCCGCCAATCGCCCAGTGCAGCGTTTCGCCGCTGCCCGACAGGTATTCGGAC
>NZ_JBNDHT010000385.1:0-276 GCF_056755115.1 Rhizobium sp. SVR5-2C
GTGCTGGCCTTAACGCGCTCCACCAGCCCGCTCCCCGTGTGGGTGCGCACGTTCCACTCATCCATTAACGCAAGCTGGTCGTCGGACTGATGAACCGCGATAGTCGGCCCTTCCGCCAGAATATTCAGGTTGGCATCGGTCACCAGGGTTGCAATCTCAATAATGCGATCGCGCTCGGGATCCAGCCCGGTCATTTCAAGATCGATCCAAATCAGGTTGTTTTCATCCGCGCTCATGTTATTTTCCACCCTTCTCGCATAACCGGCTGTAGCAGGC
>NZ_JBNDHT010000386.1:0-276 GCF_056755115.1 Rhizobium sp. SVR5-2C
CCTATCACGTCAGCAGACCGCCGCATACCACCATCTCGTTTCCTACTACACGACGTATTTCGGGAGGAATTCGCACAACCTCGGTCTGCTAGCCGACGACATCAAGGGCCCGGCACAAGCTAGGCACTTGACCGACTTCTTCGCGTGGACCGCATGGGGAGCGGCCGCAGATCGGCCCGGCCACAGCTATTCGTACACAAACAACTGGCCGGCAGACCCGACTGTGGCGAACCGTCCAACGGCCGACATGGTTGTCTGGTCCGTGCTTTCCCTTAT
>NZ_JBNDHT010000387.1:0-276 GCF_056755115.1 Rhizobium sp. SVR5-2C
GTGGTAAGCAACACCGCAACCGTCTCGCGCGTCATTAACGATCTCGGGGAGAACGCCTGGGTTGAGCTGCCTATCGACCAGCCGGTGCCGGGCGATCTGGTGAAGCTGGCGGCCGGCGACATGATCCCCGCGGATTTACGTATTCTTCAGGCGCGGGATCTGTTCGTGGCGCAGGCCTCGCTGACCGGCGAATCTCTGCCGGTAGAAAAAGTGGCGCGCACCCGCGACCCGCAGCAGATGAACCCGCTCGAGTGTGACACCCTCTGCTTTATGGGC
>NZ_JBNDHT010000388.1:0-275 GCF_056755115.1 Rhizobium sp. SVR5-2C
TCCATGAATTCGCGACCAATGCCGCAAAATATGGTGCGCTCTCTGTTGAAGAGGGGAAGCTGAATATAATAGTGGCGATGAACGGCGAGATCCTGGAGATCGTCTGGCGGGAGAGCAACGGCCCGCCACAGGAAGCGCCGGAAACACGTTCGATCGGTTTTGGAAGCAGGCTTGAGCAAATCATCGGTCAAAGCCTTGGGCTCGAAATCTCGCGCGAGTGGATGCCGAACGGTGTGGCGATCCGCCTCTCCATCCCTTGCCACGCTGTCAGTGAG
>NZ_JBNDHT010000389.1:0-275 GCF_056755115.1 Rhizobium sp. SVR5-2C
CTCTGGAAGGCTATGCCAGCGTCTCGCTCTATGCCCCTTTTGTGACTATTTCGAAGGCGGATATCGTCACGGACGGGGCGCGGCATCAAACGCCCTTCGCCGAAACCTGGTCCTGCTACAAGGGCGGCACTCGCCATTGCGGGCGCTGCGGCACCTGCGTGGAGCGGCGCGAAGCCTTCCATCTTGCCGGCGTCGAAGATCCCACGGATTACGAGGATCCTGATTTCTGGGTAGCCGCGACGGCCGGCTTTTCGGCCCAGGAGGTGAAGTGATGT
>NZ_JBNDHT010000390.1:0-275 GCF_056755115.1 Rhizobium sp. SVR5-2C
GCTTCCGCGCTGGCGACGTAAGGTATGGATCTGTCGCGCCAGCGTTTCAATCTGGTTATTTTGCATGAGCGAAAAAACAATGGTTGCCGCCTGGGTTGTGCGAGCTTCATTAAAAAGCGCTTCGTTAGAATCAAACAACGACCAATTTTCCGAGAGCGCAGGTGCCCCCTCTAAAACGGCAATATGGCTCAGGATTCGTTTTTCATCGCTGCGCGGTTGCACCACGGTTTCTTCCTGCTGCGCCAGGTGCCATTCGCCCTCAATATGTTTAAGGG
>NZ_JBNDHT010000391.1:0-275 GCF_056755115.1 Rhizobium sp. SVR5-2C
GCGTTAAAGTCCGCAAAGCGGTACAGCGGCTCACTGTAATTCGCCGGATAGTTCAGCCGATGATAAGTGTCGAACCACAAGCCGCCACGCAGGGAGAAGACCTCCTGACGCACCGTACCGTCGCTTTTCCACGGGTAGCCGTCGGTATGCTTTTCCGCAAAGGCAATGCTGACCTGCATCGGCCCGCCGGTGTGTACCGGGTTAAGTGAGCCAAACAGTGTCTGCCCCATCGGCACCATGCTGATGAAATCATCAAAGATGGCGCTGAGCTGTTT
>NZ_JBNDHT010000392.1:0-275 GCF_056755115.1 Rhizobium sp. SVR5-2C
GCGGACGTTGGGTCGATGCGTTCATGCCGATGCGCTCCTGCGGGAAAGTGACGTTCAATGGGCGAGTTCGACGGGTTCGGCCGTGCGCTCGGGCAGGCCCTGGCCGCGGTCGAGGCGGCCGCTCAACGCGGTCAGTGCGAAGGCGCCGAGCGTGACGACGGCGGCGATCCACGGCGTATGGCCGAGGCCGACGTTCGCGACGATCAGGCCGCCGAGCGACGAGCCGCCCGCGACGCCGAGGTTGAACGCGGCGATGTTGAAGCCCGATGCGACGT
>NZ_JBNDHT010000393.1:0-275 GCF_056755115.1 Rhizobium sp. SVR5-2C
CAACCAGGCCAGGGCCATCATTAACGACCCCAGCCAGCCTGTCGATCTGGTGCTGCTGGATGTCTATATGCAGCAGGATAACGGGCTGGATCTCCTTCCCGTCATACGTGCCTCAGGCCGGCCGATTGATGTCATTATGATCTCCTCCGCCGCCGATGCCGCCACCATCCAGACCTCCATCCATTACGGTGTGGTGGATTATCTGATTAAACCGCTCCAGTTCCCTCGTTTTGAAGAGGCGCTGAACGGCTGGAAGGCAAAGCACAGCCTGAGGG
>NZ_JBNDHT010000394.1:0-275 GCF_056755115.1 Rhizobium sp. SVR5-2C
GTGCTTCAAGGCCTCGCGCTCTTCCGCGTCAGGCGTCAGGACGACGATCTTTGCGAAGGCCGGATCGGGCAACTCGGGCGCCATCGCGAAGAAGAAGCGGGGCGCACCCTGGCCGACATAGCTGGTGCTGATCTTGGCCTCGGGTTGATCGTGCAGCCAACCCTCGAGCTTCTCGACAGTGGCCGTCGTCGTCTCGTTGCTGGTGCCCTCAGGCAGACGAACCTCCACCAGCACTTCCGGGCGGTCAGAGGTCGGAAAGAATTGCTGCTTGACAC
>NZ_JBNDHT010000395.1:0-274 GCF_056755115.1 Rhizobium sp. SVR5-2C
CCGGAATATTCCTGACAAACGCCAGCATGAACACAACGCTATCCTATAAGAGAAATATCGATTTGCCATACAGTGCCGTATTTCCACTTCTTTTCGATCAGGCCGGAAGTGAAGAACTCGAACGCTGCTACCGCGAATATATCGACGTTGCCGTGCGTTACGGCCACGGCATAATCCTCGAAACCGCAACGTGGCGCGCAAACTCGGATTGGGGAGAAAAGCTCGGCTACGACCGCGACAGGCTGCTCGCGGCCAACGACCGGTCGGTGGCATT
>NZ_JBNDHT010000396.1:0-274 GCF_056755115.1 Rhizobium sp. SVR5-2C
ACACCAATGTTCGCGAGGGAGCAGCGCGCAGCAGCGACGGCAAGTCGGACATCAAGCGGCCGCAGCCGCACCCCGCGGCCGAACAGCTCTTCGGCGTCGCCTGGTCGGCCTGCTACATGGGAGCGATCGAGCTCGCCGCCTCTCAGAGAAACATCAAGCTTCCCGCGGGTCTCACGGTCGACGTCGAGATCGATCGCAACGTCGATGACGGCGCCTTTTTCCTGCGCGCACGCCTCGACGTCAGCGCGCCGGGCATTGACCCTGCGGTTGCGCG
>NZ_JBNDHT010000397.1:0-274 GCF_056755115.1 Rhizobium sp. SVR5-2C
GTACTGGACCTGGGCATATCGCAAGCTCTTGCTCCCGGTTGCCTGCTCCCCGTCCGGTTTCACTAACCTACGGGCTTTCCCCATCCTCCAGGCCGCCATGTACACCAGCCTCCAGCTCGCCGACCGCGCCGGCGTCCGCACCGTCACCATGAACCGCCCGCAGGTGCACAACGCCTTCGACGACAGCCTGATCGCCGAACTGACCGACGCGCTGGCCGCCGCCGACCGCGACGAAAACGTGCGCGCGGTGGTACTCACCGGCGCGGGCGCCAGT
>NZ_JBNDHT010000398.1:0-274 GCF_056755115.1 Rhizobium sp. SVR5-2C
ATATTGAATGTCCTGGATCGAGCCGAAACAGCGGCTGACCTCGCCCAGTTCGTTTCTCACCAGAAAAAATGGAGCCTCGACGCGCTTTTGACCCGTATCATCACGGAGTTGCCGGACGCGACACGAAGTGTCCTCCAATCTGCCGCCTGCGTTGGGTTCACAGGCACCAACGCCCTTTTGACCTCGGCGACCTCCATCGACATCGAGGATCTTCACCGCTTGATCGAGCCTGCTTTACTGCTAGGCCTTTTCAAAACGGAGGGCGACGCATGGC
>NZ_JBNDHT010000399.1:0-273 GCF_056755115.1 Rhizobium sp. SVR5-2C
GCTCTCGTCCGGCAGCTCATATCCGAAACGCGCAGCCAGCGTAAGTAGATTGCGCATGTCATTGGAGAGGAGAACTGTGCCGCCGATGACCGAAAGCGAAGCGGCGACCATCAGCCACAGCACTGCCCGCCGCCTACGATGCGGCGCCGGCGTTTTCAGGTGCTGGTGCGAGGGCTCGCTGGCCAAATCCATTCACTCGTCAGAAGGCGGTCGCCCGCATCACTCCGCCTGGCCAACAGTATCTAGTCAACAAGAGAAGCGAAATATTCAACG
>NZ_JBNDHT010000400.1:0-273 GCF_056755115.1 Rhizobium sp. SVR5-2C
CCACGGGCTTGCCCGTTTCGCTGTCAACGAACTGGCGCTCGACACGATGGCCGGTCTTGCGGTTGACGATGTTGAATGATGGCCGGTCTGAAGCAGAGACCGCAGAAGAGATGCCGACCGCGCAGCTAAGATCGGCGATCTTCAGGTGACATTTCCAGCTTGCTCGCGCCGCCATGCTCGTCTCATCAGGTCAAAGCCGACTGCCGCTCTTGTCTGTCGCAAGGGGCACGAACTTCCAACAGCCACCCGGCGCCGGGAAAGCCAAGGTCACGT
>NZ_JBNDHT010000401.1:0-273 GCF_056755115.1 Rhizobium sp. SVR5-2C
GTCGACGGGTCGAACTCGGCAAGGCGTCGGAAGGCGGCGCGTCGAGCGGTGTCGTCCATCCGGTCGTAGGCGTCCCAGAGGGCCGCGAGGCGCAGACCGGGTGGCGGCGAACCCGAGGACCCGACGGCAACCGGTGGAGGCGTGTAGAGCCCGCCCGCTGCCTTGACGAGCGCGGTTTCCGAGACCTCCCAGACGATCGAGGAGCGCACCGGTGCACCTGCGGGCAACGACCACCGGACGCGGACGTGCGAGCAGCCATGGGCGTCAAGGGTG
>NZ_JBNDHT010000402.1:0-272 GCF_056755115.1 Rhizobium sp. SVR5-2C
TCGGTGCGTCAGCGACGTCGAGTTCGCCGATGAACTGAATGTTGCAGGCAGGATAGAACGACACATGCGCGGCGATACGCGCCTTTGTCGACCCATAAAGCGTTTGAAAGCGCCGCATGCTCGTGTAGAGCGCAGCAGAGGCACCACGTGAGAAGCCCATCACGGCGATGCGGGAAGGATCGATACGGGGGTGGGCGGCGAGCACGTCGACGGCGCGATAGGTGTCGTAGAACTGTGCGAGGAAGCTCAGCCGCGACTGATCTGTTTCAACC
>NZ_JBNDHT010000403.1:0-272 GCF_056755115.1 Rhizobium sp. SVR5-2C
GGCTGGAATCTGGGCGCGGCGATCGAGCATGTCGACGCGGCGACCAATGGAGCGCCCGCCTACTATATGGTCAACTGCACGCATCCAATCCACTTGCAGCCGGGACTGGATGCGGGCGCGCCATGGATGCGCCGTTTGCGCGGATTCTGCGCCAATGCCTCCTCGAAGAGCCATGCCGAATTGGACCAGGCGACTGAATTGGACGAAGGCGATCCGATCGACCTTGGCGCGCGCTACCGTGCGCTGCGGAAATCGATACCGTCCCTTAGCAT
>NZ_JBNDHT010000404.1:0-272 GCF_056755115.1 Rhizobium sp. SVR5-2C
CTGGCATACATTACGATTCTTAATCGATTTCTCGATTTTCGATAAATAGCGACGAATATCACGTTCTACCGTGTGCTCTGCTTCGTTGCCAAGAATAAGAATATGATTTTCGTCAACGCGTGTTTCAAGTTTCTGCCAGAATTCCGTATTTCTTTCCGGGAAAAAGCTATCGGCATTCAGGAAGTTAGCAATCGTGTGATGTAATCCTTGTCCACCGGGAGATTGTGCGGAGTGGATCAGACGATACAGCCCGTTACCGGTATGTTCCACAA
>NZ_JBNDHT010000405.1:0-272 GCF_056755115.1 Rhizobium sp. SVR5-2C
GCTATGACGTGACCGACCCGAATGAAATCGACCCCGCCATTGGCGGACGAGAAGGATTCGACCGTATGGCGGCCGCGCTCAGGCAGGCGGGAATGGGCTTGATACTGGATATTGTGCCTAACCACATGTCGACCTCGCTGGAGAATCACTGGTGGCGAGACGTGATTGAGCATGGCAAACAGAGCCGCTACGCACGCTATTTCGATATTGACTGGTCACGGCCGCTTACGCTGCCGTTTCTGGGCGACACCTTTGAGGCGGAGCTTGAGAAG
>NZ_JBNDHT010000406.1:0-272 GCF_056755115.1 Rhizobium sp. SVR5-2C
TCATAGGTACGGGATGCTTTATCCGGAGTTTCGTTATATTTGGTGGACAGTGCCCCCATTGCGTCGAATTCACAGGCCATTTCCCAGCCCAGTTCTTCGCCGCCGCCAGCAAACACGATGTCCTGTTTACCCAGTTGGATCTGCTCAACCGCATTACCGATGCAGTGTGCGGAGGTCGCACAGGCAGAGCTGATGGAGTAGTTAACGCCGTGGATTTTGAACGGGGTCGCCAGGCAAGCGGAAACCGCTGAACCCATAGCTTTAGTCACAAC
>NZ_JBNDHT010000407.1:0-270 GCF_056755115.1 Rhizobium sp. SVR5-2C
GTCCGATCACGTTGCAGGCTTATACGACGAACAGCACGATGACGGTCAGTTGCACGTGGGACGCACTGAGCGTGAACACCGGCGTGCTCGTTTGCGTGAACCTCGGCGGTACGAGCCCGCGCTACCTGGCCAACGGGACGAACCAGATGCAGTACGACCTGTATCAGGACGCCGGCTATTCGCAGCCCTGGGGCGCCGTCAGTGCCGGCACGACGCCGATCTCCGTGTCGTTGACGAAACCGGTGCTCGGCACGACCGCGAGTACCAACG
>NZ_JBNDHT010000408.1:0-270 GCF_056755115.1 Rhizobium sp. SVR5-2C
GGCCAGCACCGACAGCAGCTACCATGCAGGTACCGAGCACCACAGCGTCCCCGACCTCAGTGAGGGCGATCGGCACACCAGTCACGTCGGCGTGCATCTGTATCCAATCGCGGCTCTTCGTGGCACCACCACAAGCGACCATGCGGTCCACCTCAAATCCAGCGGTCTTCATGGCGCGCAGGTTGTGGGCCGTGCCATAGCAAACCGATTCCTGAATAGCGTGGTAGAAATGCGCCGGAGTGTGCATAAGGGATAGACCCCAGATAATGC
>NZ_JBNDHT010000409.1:0-270 GCF_056755115.1 Rhizobium sp. SVR5-2C
GCGATCAGATCGCGCAATTCACGGATTTTCTGCGGGTTGTCGTTGACGAGCAGCGTATTGGTGCGTTCGTCAAAGGACACGCTACCGCGCGAGGACAGGAAACCACGACTTGCGTTACCGGCGCCGCCGCCACTAGTACTACCCATGCTGCCCTGAGTCAGCAGCTTGGCGATGTCCTGCGCCTTGCCGTAGCTGATCGGAATGTAGTCAGTGACCAGCTCGGCAGTGTCTTCGGCCTTGATGCGGGCCTCGGCGACACTCTGCTCATAC
>NZ_JBNDHT010000410.1:0-269 GCF_056755115.1 Rhizobium sp. SVR5-2C
GTGTCAGGACGCTCGCCAGACGGGGTTCCATCACCTGGCCGATGTCGTGGCCGTGGAAACCGGCAATCGCCATGTCTTCGGGGATCTTCAGCCCCAGACGCTGGCATTCGAACGCTGCACCGACCGCAAGGTCATCGTTGGTACAGAAAATACCGTCCAGTTGCGGATACTCGCGTCGTGCCTGACGCATCAGCTCAATACCCGACGTATAGGATGACGACTGCTCAACCATCACGCTGTACGGTGTTAAACCGGCGTCGAGCATTGCC
>NZ_JBNDHT010000411.1:0-269 GCF_056755115.1 Rhizobium sp. SVR5-2C
GCTCGAAGGCGCGCTGCACACGCCCTATCCGTCCGTCGAGGACAGCCTCAAACCAGGCGGCATGCTGCGCGAGGTCGCGGCCGCAACGGGACGCCGCGTGGTGTTCTTCTGTGCTTTTGGGGAGCGCTCGGCGATGGCGGTGGCGGCCGCCAAGGCGGCCGGCCTGTCCAACACGGCGCACATCGCCGGCGGCGTGGATGCCTGGAAGAAGGCAGGCGGGCCGCTCGTGCATTGACGGGCTTGGCCATCGCCACGCGCGGTCCTTGCGC
>NZ_JBNDHT010000412.1:0-268 GCF_056755115.1 Rhizobium sp. SVR5-2C
CTCTCTCCAGTGCTCGGTCGATGGCCGCGACGATGCCGGACAGCTCGTCGAGCCGGGACATGACCGCGTCGCGCTGACGACGCAGGTGGGTGACCGCGTCCTCGCCGCCGTCGAGCAGCGCGGCGATCTCCTCGAGCGGCAGCTCCAGGCGTCGGTAGACGACGACCTGCTGCAGGCGCGTCAGGTCCGCGTCGGTGTAGAGCCGGTATCCGGCCGCCGACCGCTCGCTCGGCACGAGCAGGCCGATCTCGTCGTAGTGGTGCAGGGT
>NZ_JBNDHT010000413.1:0-268 GCF_056755115.1 Rhizobium sp. SVR5-2C
CACCAGGAACTGCGGCGGCTGCGCGCCGGCTTCCCACCACTGGATGTACGGCTTCAGCTCGTCGAGCTTCTTGAACGCGCGGTCCTGGCCGGCCTTCGTGCCGAGCGCCTTGTACACGTCCTTCGTCGCGACGCCGTCAGCCATCAGCACAAACTCGAGGTTGTAGCGCGCGCCCTTGCGCATCCCGCGCTTGCCGGGGAATTTCTTCACGTTCCAGAAATCGGCCCAGCCGGTCGGCGCGGACTTCAGCTTGTCCGCGTTGTAGGAC
>NZ_JBNDHT010000414.1:0-268 GCF_056755115.1 Rhizobium sp. SVR5-2C
GGGTAGAGGAGCTTCACAGCTCTGCAGGCAAATGGATGCCATCGCCCATGCGTTATCGCAACACAGGGTTGTCAATGTCGACGGATGCTGAAGCGGATGAGTATTCACGCTACGGTGTAGAGGGAGAGTCGGTTGCGGTAATGAAATCGATGATTGAACGTCATCACGTGTAGCAACGTACCGATTTTTACCGCGCATCATGTCGCCCAATATGATGCTTGCTTGTACCAGGCCCCTGCAATTTCAACAGGGGCCTTTTTTTATGCCC
>NZ_JBNDHT010000415.1:0-267 GCF_056755115.1 Rhizobium sp. SVR5-2C
AGCATGACGGATCTCGATCTTTGATGACGTTGGCTAGGCTACCTTTGCCTTGCGGCGAGCGGATTTCGGGCGGGCGCAGGCAAGCATGCGGTTGAGGACGGCGCAGCCGATGGCGACTTCCGTCTGCTGAGCATGAAACGACCTAGCCCGCAGACGCGGTCCGATGATGGATTTGTATCGGCCGATGGCGGTCTCGACCCGCGCACGCTTGCCGTAGCCGGTGGAAGCTTGCCAGTTCATCCGCCCGTCTATGCTTATCGCGGCGAT
>NZ_JBNDHT010000416.1:0-267 GCF_056755115.1 Rhizobium sp. SVR5-2C
CAGCCCGGTCGTGTTAATACGGTAGGGCTGACCGTTGACGGACTGGATCAGCTTTTTGGTTTTGAGTTTTTTGAAGACGGCGAGCGTGCAGTCGGCGAGCAACAGCCCTTCGCGGCTGTAGCATTCAACGGCGGTGACGCGGCCTGAGCTATCGCGGACGTGCGCAATACGTCCACCTTTGGCGAGAACGTGTAAGGTACGTTGTTCCTGACGGGATAAATTCATACTGGAAAACCTGTTTAATCATCATGTGCAAAACGCTGTCTC
>NZ_JBNDHT010000417.1:0-267 GCF_056755115.1 Rhizobium sp. SVR5-2C
GGCCAGGGTCGACGACTCCGACGGCTGCTCGGTCAAGGACTCGTGGGACCGCCTCGACCTGTCGCTCGAGGACTTCGCGCGCATCGTCGTCGGCCAGTGGGTGTGGCTCGACCCGGACACGACCGTCACGCCGCCCGCCGGTCCGCCCTGGCGGCCGGTCACGACACCGGAGGGCATGGCGTCGTGGGTCCGTGCCTGTGCCACCGACCCCGAGGCGGAGGCGATCCTGCGTCCGTCGCTGCTCGGCGAGCCCGGCGTGCACCTTCT
>NZ_JBNDHT010000418.1:0-267 GCF_056755115.1 Rhizobium sp. SVR5-2C
CCGCCCTCAACCCTCCCCCCCGCCCCCCTCCTCCCCCTCCTCCTTTTAATGGGACGACGGCCCATGAGGTCTACACTCGAATATTCTGCGGCGGCGTCAGAGGTGTATGAGAGACAGGTCCAACGATGCCATCGCGGCTCTCTCCAGCGACTGTCTCCTCTACCCACCTCCCAGCCCAAGAGACGCGTCGCAGTTGGGGTAAATCACGCCGCGGTCCGCAGAGGAGGGTGGTGGGTTGAACACGGGGTAGAGAGGGGGTTTGAGGGG
>NZ_JBNDHT010000419.1:0-266 GCF_056755115.1 Rhizobium sp. SVR5-2C
TCCAACGCACTGTACTAACCGGGTTGCAAACAGTGCCTTATGGGCAAACTGTCAGCTACCGCCAACTTGCGAGCATCATTGGACGGCCGAATGCGTCACGCGCCGTCGGCCACGCCTGTGCAACAAACCCTCTGCCCATCCTCATTCCGTGCCACCGCGTGCTACGCAGTAACGGCCAGCTAGGAGGCTATCTCGGTGGTCCTCGCCTCAAGCGCTTCCTGCTCAATCTAGAGAGCGTCACCTCCGCTCCCTTGCCAGCGTGACCG
>NZ_JBNDHT010000420.1:0-265 GCF_056755115.1 Rhizobium sp. SVR5-2C
CATTCAAACCGATGCTTCGCTCAATCCCGGCAACTCCGGCGGCGCCCTTGTCAACCTCGACGGAGAGCTTGTCGGCATCAACAGCGCCATCATCGGCCCCTCAGGCAGCAATATCGGCATCGGCTTTGCCATCCCGATCAACACGGTGAGAGGGACCATGCAACAACTGATTGACCATGGTGAAATTCGCCGCGGCCACCTCGGCGTTCTAGTGCAGGACAACAATACAGACTTCGAGAAAGCTCTGGGGATCAATGTATCCATT
>NZ_JBNDHT010000421.1:0-265 GCF_056755115.1 Rhizobium sp. SVR5-2C
CTCATCGTGTGGGTGTGTCAAAAAGCTCGTCACGTCATTTGGGTAGATACCAAGCCCCGATGGACAGCCGATGCGACGCTGTGTCCCAACTGTGGTGCCGTCCTTATCCATAGCGATCAAGGCTGGGATTGTCCTGGATGCGAATTACAGCAGCCAGCCGCTGATTGGTGGGTAGAAGACCACGACGCCGTTGAGGCTTCGGGACGGCGCTTCCACCTTGACGTCCAAGTGCCGGGATCTTTCAACCTCACCAACGCTACTTGTG
>NZ_JBNDHT010000422.1:0-265 GCF_056755115.1 Rhizobium sp. SVR5-2C
GCGCTGCCCGCGCCGGTCGCGCTCGCATTCTTCACGTTCACGCCGCCCGCCGAATCGGCGCTGCTGAGCGCCGGAATGCCGAGCCGCGGCACGCCCGGGATGTAGCTTGCGCCGTTCAACGCGTCGGCCGGAAACGGGCCGCCGAAGTTGAGCGCGGGCATGCCGGTCCCGTGCACGAGCTGCAGTTTCTCGTCTGTCGTCAGTTGCGCGACGAGTGCGGCCGCGCGCTGGTCGGCCGCCGCCTCGGGGTCGGCCGGCGCATGGA
>NZ_JBNDHT010000423.1:0-264 GCF_056755115.1 Rhizobium sp. SVR5-2C
CCCCCCCCCCCCCCCCCCCCCCCCCCCCCCCCCCCCCCCCCCCCCCCCAAACCAGACCCCCCCCCCCCAGATTACTACGCGTCTCGTGGGCTCGGAGATGTGTATAAGAGACAGGTCATGAACACCTCCATTTCCGAAAGTGCCCCGGCTCTCGATGCCATCGACGAGCAGTTGATCGATGCCGAGGCGCTGGAAAAGATGGGGCGGAGGTTGAAGGCGATGAGCCTGTCTCTTATACACATCTGACGCTGCCGACGACTAGTC
>NZ_JBNDHT010000424.1:0-264 GCF_056755115.1 Rhizobium sp. SVR5-2C
GAATAGAATGACTGGTGGCAATGAATGAGTACGGTGTGGTAATCACTTCACCCGAAATACGTAATGCCTGAAGTGCAGTGATTAACGCGATTGTTGCGTTATTAAAAAGAGAAATATAATCAACGCCTAAATACTCACACAATTCTTTTTCAAGCTGCTGATGGAATGGACCATTATTTGTTAACCACTTATTATCCCAGATTTTTTCAAGATAAGGAATAAATTCACTTAATTCAGGAAGAAAGGGTTGAGTCACTGGTATAT
>NZ_JBNDHT010000425.1:0-264 GCF_056755115.1 Rhizobium sp. SVR5-2C
GAGGATGGTGCGCCGCTCGGCCGAAGAGAAGGAGTTGGCCTCGCTGGTGGTGCCAAGCAACGCGACGCCGTGGCAACCTTCGCTGATCAGCCTCCGGCAGTGTTCGTTGAAGAGGCCGAGATCGGGGCTGCCATCGGCATTGAGAGGGGTCGTGGCGGCGCTGTAGACGCCTGTAATCTTGTGATCGCTCAGAGTATCCTCCTCTTCAAACCGGGCCTTCCCGGCACGTTCCTACCGTGCTGAATTCATCGCAACGTGCCGGAG
>NZ_JBNDHT010000426.1:0-264 GCF_056755115.1 Rhizobium sp. SVR5-2C
TCGGTACTTTCGGTAAAGGGAGGGCGCGCCATGATCAGAGAGCCCCGTTCGTCGTTGCGAGTGCCGCCGGGCGGCGGATGAGGGCGAATAGCGTGATGCCGAGCGCATGGCGCACGGCAAGATGCAGAAGCAGGGCCTCGACCGTCATGGCGGCGGCACCGGCAATGGCCGCACCCTCGATGCCGAAATGCGGAATGAGGATGACGTTGAGGCTGATATTGGCGACGAGCGCCGCAGCATAGAGATAGACGCAGAGCATCTGCT
>NZ_JBNDHT010000427.1:0-264 GCF_056755115.1 Rhizobium sp. SVR5-2C
GCATCACCGGACCGGTAACCGGCAATAACCCGACTAATGACGCGCGTCCAGCGCTGAACGGGACCGCCGAAGCCAACGCGACGGTGCGCATCTATGACGGCACGACGCTTGTCGGCACGGTCACCGCCGATGCGAACGGCAACTGGACGCTACCGCAAACCACCACCACACTGACGGAAGGCACGCATAACTTCACCGCCACCGCCACCGATGCCGCGGGCAACACCAGTACGCCATCGGCCACCACCACCATTACCGTGGATC
>NZ_JBNDHT010000428.1:0-264 GCF_056755115.1 Rhizobium sp. SVR5-2C
CCGTAAAAAGGATCTCGTTTCACTCGATCATCTGCCTTCCGCCCAGGTCGATGATCCCATGATCGTGCATGTCCCCCCGGAACGCACCAGCCGCAATCGTTCTCATGTCTGGCATGTCTGCCGCATGACGCTGGTTTTCTTCACCCTTCTTGCAATCATCCTCGGCGCCGTCATCGCAACGATCGAAAGCGGCGTTTTCGATGTGCCGCTATCTCAGAAGGCGCAGACGGCCCTCGATAAGGCGATCGGTCCGCGCTACAAGGC
>NZ_JBNDHT010000429.1:0-263 GCF_056755115.1 Rhizobium sp. SVR5-2C
TTGCATTTCTATGAACATGCCATAATACATGTTCCAAATTTATGCCAATTTCCAAGTTAAACTACGTTTTAGTAAATTTCATATTTTGCCCCAAATCGCATTCCCACCGTTCGTAAAATCGTGTTTCAATCTAGATTCTAGATTCGTAGCAAATAGGGAATGAACCAAAGATTGCTATGAAAAGGATAGATATAACAACTGGCATAAGATGGTTTTGAATAACGACGTAGGTTCAAGAACATGGGTAGACCTAACTTAATAGG
>NZ_JBNDHT010000430.1:0-263 GCF_056755115.1 Rhizobium sp. SVR5-2C
TACCAAGAGATGCCCATGGCAGGTTCGGCCACGCAAGGTCGCTATCGGCTGACCTCGGGTCGCTGGCCGGCGAAGGCCGGGGAGGTTCTGGCCACCAGTACTCTTGGCGCTGATGATGGATCGCGGTTGTCTGCCAAGGCAGGTGATCTCCACCTCACGGTCACCGGCCATGTCGAAGCCGTCTACGATCGGGTTGCGACCTTGGTTCTTGCGGCTCCAGGCACATGGCAGTCATGGCGGATTTCCCGCGATGACGCTGGACG
>NZ_JBNDHT010000431.1:0-263 GCF_056755115.1 Rhizobium sp. SVR5-2C
GAGGTGACCGTGGTCGAATTCATGGACCAGCTGATCCCCGGCGCCGACGCCGACCTGATCAAGCCGCTGGCCAAGCGCCTGGGCGGCAAGCTCAAGGGCGTGCACCTGAAAACCAAGGTGACCGAGGCCAAGGCCACCAAGAAGGGCATCGAGGTCGCCTACGAAGGCGACAGCATCCCCGAGACCAGGCTGTTCGACCGCGTGCTGGTGGCGGTGGGTCGCTCGCCCAACGGCGGCAAGATCGGCGCGGACAAGGCCGGCGT
>NZ_JBNDHT010000432.1:0-263 GCF_056755115.1 Rhizobium sp. SVR5-2C
GCCCATGTGATGACCGACCGCCTCGCTGTAGTAGTTCTGCACCATCGTGAACAGGCCGCGCAGAATGCTGACCGTGAGCAGGAGCAGGGCGGTCGTCAGGAGTGCATTCTCGGCAATCTGGCCCGCAGCGCCACCGGCGACCGCCGTCTGCGTCTGGTCGACCGCGTGGCCAAGCAGTCGAGGTATCATCAACTGTAACGTTGCAGCTACAAAAGTTGCCCCAATGGCGAAGCTTGTCTGCCATGGATGGCGCAGTGTCATAT
>NZ_JBNDHT010000433.1:0-263 GCF_056755115.1 Rhizobium sp. SVR5-2C
CGTGCTGGCCGTCCGCGTCCTCGGGACCCGGCGGTAGCCGTGGGCGACAGGCGGCGCTCGCGCGCAGCGGTGAGCCCCGGCCGGGCCGCCATCGCCGGCGCCCTGCTGACGCTGACCGTGTCCTCGTGCGTCGCGCCGGCCTTCGACTCGGGTGCCTACGAGGAGAACGCCGTGCACGCGCTCGACTCCGCGACGGGTGAGACGCGCACGGCCGCCATCGCGCTGGAGGCGGCCCTGCAGGGCCGGGTCAGCCAGGCCTACCT
>NZ_JBNDHT010000434.1:0-262 GCF_056755115.1 Rhizobium sp. SVR5-2C
CCCCCCCCCCCCCCCCCCCCCCCCCCCCCCCCCCCCCCCCTCCCCCCAAAAACAAACCCGCCCCCCCAGATTACTACGCGTCTCGTGGGCTCGGAGATGTGTATAAGAGACAGATGTTTGACGATCGCAAGGCCAAGTCCGGTGCCCTTTTTGGAACGGCTGTCCTCGATACTGACGCGATAGAAGCGCTCCGTGAGGCGCGGCACATGCTCGGCAGGAATGCCCGGTCCCTGTCTCTTATACACATCTGACGCTGCCGACG
>NZ_JBNDHT010000435.1:0-262 GCF_056755115.1 Rhizobium sp. SVR5-2C
GTGCTGATGCACCTCGAAACCGAACTGATGGGCACCGTGCGTGAACGCGCCGAAGACGAAGCAATCAACGTCTTCGCCCGTAACCTGCACGACCTGCTGATGGCCGCACCTGCCGGCCTGCGCGCCACCATGGGTCTCGATCCGGGTCTGCGTACCGGCGTAAAAGTGGCCGTGGTTGACGGTACTGGCAAGCTGGTGGCTACCGACACCATTTATCCGCATACCGGCCAGGCGGCGAAGGCTGCCGTCGTGGTTGCGGCGC
>NZ_JBNDHT010000436.1:0-262 GCF_056755115.1 Rhizobium sp. SVR5-2C
GCTGTGTTCGCCCGGCTTCCTGCACCTTGCCAACGCCATCCACTGCTGCCAGCACTTCTCCTGCGCACCCTCCGCCTCAACTGCCTTACCGACGCCTACGCCGATTTGTGGGCCGAGTGCTTCGACCCCAGCTTCACGTCGGACTCATGGACCATCCCCGACCGTGCCACGACTCCCTTGGGGGATGTCGGCCCCACATGGACGTCGCAGACCCCGCTGCGTAGGGCTGTCGACCGGCGTCAGGCCCTCGTCGAGATCGACG
>NZ_JBNDHT010000437.1:0-262 GCF_056755115.1 Rhizobium sp. SVR5-2C
GGCCACGGCACGGTGACCGGCAAGGTCGGCTGGCGCGGCGGCCCGACCGCGGTCGATCTGCCGTCGCTCGGCGGCCAGGTCGCGGTCGATCTGGAGCACGGCCAGATCCTGAAGGTCGATCCGGGCGCCGCGAAACTGCTCGGCGTGCTGAGCCTGCAGAGCCTCGCGCGCTTCCTGACGCTGAATTTCCGCGACGTGGTCGGTAAGGGCCTGCCGTTCGACAAGATCACGGGCACCAGCCGGATCTCGAACGGGATCGCGC
>NZ_JBNDHT010000438.1:0-262 GCF_056755115.1 Rhizobium sp. SVR5-2C
GCCCCACACCGCGACGACGGGTCACGTCACGTACGCGCAGTGAGTCCAGCGCCCCTTCGGTGCCGCTCAGCGTCCCGCGAACCGCGGCGAGCAGACGCTCGTTAAAGCGCGCGGCGTAGATGCGGTGTGTCTCATCGACACGGAGCGACGAAGGGGAATATTCCGGCCAGATCTTGCCCAGGTCGATATGATCCTGGTCGCTAAAGGTCACCAGACGCACGATAGTCAGTTTCATTAGCTGCTTGTCCAAATCAAATTGAGT
>NZ_JBNDHT010000439.1:0-262 GCF_056755115.1 Rhizobium sp. SVR5-2C
CTAATTGCGAGAAGGCGGCTCAGCGCCTCCTGCGCGCGATTAAGGCGGGCGAGACCGTCGCGATCTTCGGAGACTATGATGTCGATGGTGCCGCCTCGTCAGCGCTGCTCTATCGCTTCCTGACCCATTTCGGCGTTTCGGCCAGCATCTACATCCCCGATCGCATCTTCGAAGGCTACGGCCCCAATCCCAACGCCATCAACCAGCTCATCGACAATGGTGCAACTCTGATCGCAACAGTCGATTGCGGCTCCACCAGTTT
>NZ_JBNDHT010000440.1:0-262 GCF_056755115.1 Rhizobium sp. SVR5-2C
GCTTGTGGCGGGCGATACCGTTATCCAGCCCTTCCTGCAGAATGAGGCGGGCACATTCGCGGGCGCCAAACAGCGCGGTGGTCGCTTCAGTGTGGTGGTTCAGACGCTCGGGTCCCCAGTAATCCATCACCATGCCGAGGTCGAAATAGTTGGAGTAAATCATCTCTTCGTCGCCGTCGCGATGGGCATCGGTACGGATCCCCTCTTCGATGCATTTGCGGCGACGGATTGCCTCTTCCATCCGCGGGCTCAGGGTAACAGG
>NZ_JBNDHT010000441.1:0-262 GCF_056755115.1 Rhizobium sp. SVR5-2C
GTGCGTGCGACAGAACCGGTACGTCACGGCGCGTCGGCGAGCAGACCCTCGGCCCGCAGCGGCGCCACGAGGCGCCCGGCGAACAGCCCCTCGGCCAGGATGTGGTCGCGGGGACCGGCGTCGACGGCGTGCCGACCCGTGACGGCGGAGGCCCCGATGTCGTACACCGGGACCTCGACGTGCCCGGTGTCGACCAGGGTCCGCAGGGCGGTGACCGCCGCGTCGGTGTCCCACGAGTCGATGTGGTCCCAGTCCGCGATGC
>NZ_JBNDHT010000442.1:0-261 GCF_056755115.1 Rhizobium sp. SVR5-2C
ATCAATGTCGTGTTCATCGGAAATATCGCCGACGATCTCCTCGAGAATGTCTTCGAGCGTCACGATGCCCTGCACCTCGCCATATTCGTCAACGACGACGGCGAAATGCTGCCTGCGACGAAGGAACGCATTCAGCTGATCCTCGAGATTGGTGCTGTCCGGAACGAACCACGGCTTCTGCGCTATCTTGATGATATCGAGGTTCTCCGGCTCGACGTCCGGCTCGGCCAGCGCTCGCAAGAGGTCCTTGGCGTGTACGAC
>NZ_JBNDHT010000443.1:0-260 GCF_056755115.1 Rhizobium sp. SVR5-2C
TGACCATCCTCATCAGCAGGCGGGTTAATAGTCCTTTCGCTGCCGAGCGATTGCTATCGACATAGTAAAAACCTGTTTTGGTCGTACTGTGAGCACTGCTCAGCACCCTCAGTTCCCAGATAACGTCACGGATAACGCCGCCATTTTCTGGCTTAAGGCATTCAGATAAATGGCGCATGAAACGAGCTCTTACGGCACGGTAATAGCGTAACTCCTCGGTCTGGTTAGTATTTTCTTTCACCCGGAGTCTCTGGTTACAC
>NZ_JBNDHT010000444.1:0-231 GCF_056755115.1 Rhizobium sp. SVR5-2C
CCCCCCCCCCCCCCCCCCCCCCCCCCCCCCCCCCCCCCCCTCCAAAAACAAAACCCGCCCCCCCAGATTACTACGCGTCTCGTGGGCTCGGAGATGTGTATAAGAGACAGTCCGTGAACGGCGCGCTCTCATTGATCCACGCAGCCGGCCGACTGCTGTCATGTCGGCGGGCTGCATCCTATCAGCCCCAGCCTGTCTCTTATACACATCTGACGCTGCCGACGACTAGTC
>NZ_JBNDHT010000445.1:0-259 GCF_056755115.1 Rhizobium sp. SVR5-2C
GACCTCATTGGCAGTTGAGGCGGTAATCTGCCCTATGGTCGCGCCCCGTTTGGCATGTGCCAGCTCCATCTGCACCTGCCGGTATCGCTGATCGCTCTCGCGGGCTTCTGCTTCCGCCCGCTTTAGATCGGTCAAGTCCAGGATGTAGGCAACGCCTTGATCCGATCGTCCTTCGAATGCGGCTGCGCCGATCAGCACATGTACCCGGCTGCCATCCTTACGGAAAAACTCCTTTTCGCGAGCTTGCATGGTGCCAGTC
>NZ_JBNDHT010000446.1:0-259 GCF_056755115.1 Rhizobium sp. SVR5-2C
TGCCGGAGGCGGCCGTAACCGGTCCGCAGGAGGACCGCATCGCCGGGTCGCACGCCTACACCCTGGCGACGCTCGGCCCTCTCGAGATCGTCCGGAAACACTCCCTCACCCGGTTCCAGCCACGGCACCTCGCGGACCTTCGCGATGTCCAGCAGGACACCCCGCGTGACGATCCCGCTCGCGGCGGCCGTGACGGCGGCCCACGCCGATCCCGTCTCGGCGTCGACCAGCGAGTGCGGTCGTCCGTTGTACATCAGGC
>NZ_JBNDHT010000447.1:0-258 GCF_056755115.1 Rhizobium sp. SVR5-2C
CCGTGGTGCCTCGTCGTGCCGAAATGGCGTTACCAAGAACCCGTGGTCTCTGATCTTGGTTTTTTCTCCCTCCCAAAAGGAAGTCTCTTGCCGCACCTCGTCTTGTTCGTCCGCGATTGCAAAGAAACAAAGGCGCATTGGTCGGTCCGGCAGCAGCGCTTCGTAAACGGTGCAATAGCCGTAGATGCGACCTGCAATTCTGCCGCAAACCATCAAAGATAGCCCCCGAGACGGACGCGCTCGCTTCAGATTGAGCGG
>NZ_JBNDHT010000448.1:0-258 GCF_056755115.1 Rhizobium sp. SVR5-2C
GGTAGAGGCGCTGGGACACCGTGGCATAAGGCATGTCGGCATGTTCCGGTTAGAGCACCCTGAGTTGCTTGTCGTACCAGCAGGCTTGCGATGGCGGGCGGTAGCGGTTCCACGGGCGCGACGCCGATCGCCCCATCGGCAAGGATTAGGCGATTTTCTTTGGTCGCAGGGCGTGCTTCCACCACCTCACGCCATGTAACCGTGGCGTTGCAAACTTGATTCCGTCACACTCGCAATAGGGGAACAACCGCCCTCCCC
>NZ_JBNDHT010000449.1:0-258 GCF_056755115.1 Rhizobium sp. SVR5-2C
GCATCGGAAGCGTCAGGTATGCATACGCGACAGCGACGATGGCCGATCCCAAGCATGGGTGTGAAGTCCGCGTAGTAGACCTCCTTCCCTCAGTCGCAGGCCATGCTAGACTGCAACTCTCATCCTGGTACCGCGCGGCCACCGTCCCCAACACGTCAGGAATGCCTCATGAACGGCCTCTTCTACACACCTGCAGCCGCCGACGCGTATTCGAATTTCGGTATCCGCGGCAGCCCTCTCATTCAACACGGATGGGAC
>NZ_JBNDHT010000450.1:0-258 GCF_056755115.1 Rhizobium sp. SVR5-2C
AACGTGGGCCGGTCAACCTGTCGCGCTGGCCCGTTCAACGGCGATCCACGAATCCCAGAGCCTGTTCTTTGGGATGCAGCTGGGGCGCAGCGACGCTTTCCTTAAACATCTCCTCCCTGCGGTTCACGCCCGTTTTGGCAGGCAGGCGGCGTTCAGTGAAGAGAACTTTATTGCCTGGAACCAGCGCGTGAAACCGGGCTATATCCGCGTCGATGCCGACGAAGTCAGCTACCCGGCACATGTGGTGCTGCGCTATGA
>NZ_JBNDHT010000451.1:0-257 GCF_056755115.1 Rhizobium sp. SVR5-2C
GGGCGCGGCCATGCAGGTACAGGACGACGACAAGCCCTACGACGACATCAACATCACGCCGATGCTGGACCTGGCGTATGTGCTGCTGGTGATCTTCATCATCATGACCACCGCCTCGGTGCAGGGCGTGAAAGTGAACCTGCCCAAGGCGAGCGCCTCGGTCAGCCTGGCCAAGCCGCAGACCAAGGCGATCACCGTCTCCGACAGCGGGCAGATCTTCCTCGACGCCTTCCCGGTGAGCATCGGCGAGCTGGAGG
>NZ_JBNDHT010000452.1:0-257 GCF_056755115.1 Rhizobium sp. SVR5-2C
CCTGGAGATTGCAGCGGGTGGTACGGCATATTCGCGCCCCTGTTTCGAACGAACATCCCCCGGCTCTGGTGCTTTGGGGATGGAATCGCGGCAGTTTGCGTCGCTACGAAAAATGGTTTGCCGGCTGGCTCTCAAGGGGTCAGCCGTTTCGGAGGTGTCATGAAGGATAGTGTTGCACGTATTTTTGTCGGTTGCGATTCCAAGGAGGTCGTGGCCTATCACGTCCTCGCCCAGAGCATCATCGAGCGGTCCTCGAT
>NZ_JBNDHT010000453.1:0-257 GCF_056755115.1 Rhizobium sp. SVR5-2C
GTGCGCATTCTGCTGCTGACCCTGTGCAACGTGTGCCCGGGCTTTATCCGCATGGCGGCCACGATGTACTACGTGACCTGGGTTATGGGCCAGAGTACCCATTTCGCCACGCTGTTTATCAGCCTGGGCGTGGTTGGCATGATGCTCGGCAGTATGCTGGCGAAAGTCCTCACCGACCGCTGGTGTAAGCTGAAAGTGTTCTTCTGGACCAACATCGTGCTGGCGATTTTCTCCTGCGCCTTCTACTTCTTCGATCC
>NZ_JBNDHT010000454.1:0-257 GCF_056755115.1 Rhizobium sp. SVR5-2C
CCCTATGGCGTGGCGGATATTCCCAACTACGGGCTATGGGTAAATGAGCCGAGGCTACCGGACTCGGTAATCGACATCGGCCTGCGCACCGAGCCAAACCTCGAACTGCTCACCCAGATGAAGCCGTCATTCCTGTTCTGGTCTGCAGGTTACGGCCCGTCAGAAGAGACAATGGCACGGATTGCGCCCGGCCGTGGTTTCTCCTTCAGCGACGGTAAAAATCCGCTGGCGATGGCGAAAAACTCCCTCCACGAGAT
>NZ_JBNDHT010000455.1:0-256 GCF_056755115.1 Rhizobium sp. SVR5-2C
TGGTCCGGTCGATCACCTTGACGTCCAGTGCCTTCTCAAGCGCGATCATCTGGCCCGGGCTCAGCTCACCGTCGCAGACCACGGTATCTGCACCGGTTTCTTGCACCACGGACTTCAGCTCCTCGACCTTGCCGCGGCCGATATAGGTGCCGGAATCCGGCTTGTCGCGCCGCTGGTAGAGCATCTCGGCCACCTCGGAGCCTGCGGTTTCGGCCAGGGCTCGCAGTTCCTCCAGGCTCGCCTCCACCTGCGCGAT
>NZ_JBNDHT010000456.1:0-256 GCF_056755115.1 Rhizobium sp. SVR5-2C
CTTATTTCCTCCGGTCGGACCGGCTCGCCGAGTTTCTCGAGATAGGCGGGGGCTGCGCAAGTGATGACGCGGATATCCAGAAGCTTTCTTGCTATGAGTGACCCGGCATTCGTCGAGCCAAATCTGACAGCCACATCGAACCCGCTCATCATATCGTCACGCGCGTTCGTCGTCATAAGATCGATTTTCAGATCTGGATATTTTTCGGTGAGCCGCGGAAGCTGAGGCGCTAATACCATCCTTGCGAACCAAGGGC
>NZ_JBNDHT010000457.1:0-256 GCF_056755115.1 Rhizobium sp. SVR5-2C
GTCGACGAACGTGCCGAGGAATACCTGGATGATGTTGATGTACAGCAACATCAGCCACGGCGCGGCGGTCGACTGCTTCAGCAGCCCTTCGATCGCATCCGGAATCTCCAGGTACGACATCTGGAAGCGCAGCATGTTCGACACGGCAATCAGCAGCAGCACGACACCCGTCGTGCGCGCCGCATGCGACAGCGCACGGCGCAGCTTCGCGACGGTCAGCGTGCGGTACACGATCGCGGTCAGCACGAGCGAATAC
>NZ_JBNDHT010000458.1:0-256 GCF_056755115.1 Rhizobium sp. SVR5-2C
GCCACAGCTTGTCGCTCGCGTAGAACGACACGCCCGTGCCCGGGTGGTCCATCAGGTTGCGCCCGACCATGTCGGAGCTGTTCGCGACGCCGTTCGGGAAATCGCGGTTCGCCGACATCAGCAGGATCTTCTGCGTCTCGATGCCGTTGGCGGCCACCACGAAGTACTTGCCTTCGACGCGATGGTCGGCGCCCGTCTTGTCCTTGTAGATCGCGGCGACGATGCGCTTGTCCGGGCCAGTCTCGAGCTTGTAGAC
>NZ_JBNDHT010000459.1:0-255 GCF_056755115.1 Rhizobium sp. SVR5-2C
CCATAGCACTGCACCAAGGAAGATACTCAATACCGCGCCATGCGCAAAGTATTGCGGAAGGTCAAGCTGCGGCAATTGGTTTAAAATTGAATAACCCACGCCAGCGACCATCACAAACAGTCCCAACCCCATCAGCACATTACCGAGTATCGAAGCGTTTTTGCGTTTCATATGTCACCTCCGGAACTTTGGGTTGTAAGGGGAAAAGCCCCTGATCCTTGTGTGTAAAGTATAGACAACGGCTCTTTTATGAGT
>NZ_JBNDHT010000460.1:0-255 GCF_056755115.1 Rhizobium sp. SVR5-2C
GTGTGGCCTATGACCCGCGCCCGATCTTTGGCGGCAAGGTGGTCATCCAGGCCAAGCGATACAAGAACACAGTAGGGGTCTCCGCCGTCCGTGACCTGTTCGGCACCCTCCAGAACGAGGGCGCCAGCAAGGGCATCCTGGTTACAACCAGCGGCTACGGCCAGGCCTCATTCGACTTCGCACGGAACAAGCCCATAGAACTCATCGACGGCGCCAACCTGCTGTACCTCTTGAAGCAACACACCGGTATAGACG
>NZ_JBNDHT010000461.1:0-255 GCF_056755115.1 Rhizobium sp. SVR5-2C
TCTCAATACCGTTTTCGTGGATCACCACGTTATCTTCGATACGAATACCGCCAAACGGTTTCAGCGCTTCAATTTTGTCCCAGTTGAAGTGCTTGCTGAACGGGCCTTCACGCCATGGCGCTAACAGCGATTCGATAAAGTAGATACCCGGCTCGATGGTCAGCACCATACGCGGCTCAAGAATACGCGTGCAGCGCAGGTAAGGATATTTAGACGGCGCGGCCAGGTGCGTACCGGTATCGTCCTGCATAAAAC
>NZ_JBNDHT010000462.1:0-254 GCF_056755115.1 Rhizobium sp. SVR5-2C
ACGGCCAACCGCCATTATGCTCACGTCGACTGCCCCGGCCACGCCGACTACGTCAAGAACATGATCACCGGTGCCGCACAGATGGACGGCGCGATCCTGGTTTGCTCGGCCGCCGACGGCCCGATGCCGCAGACCCGCGAGCACATCCTGCTCGCCCGCCAGGTTGGCGTTCCGGCCATCGTCGTGTTCCTCAACAAGGTCGACCAGGTTGACGACGCCGAGCTTCTCGAACTCGTCGAGCTCGAAGTGCGCGA
>NZ_JBNDHT010000463.1:0-254 GCF_056755115.1 Rhizobium sp. SVR5-2C
CAACTGGGCACCGCAGGTTTCCTCAGCCCGCGCCACCGCAGCGTCACGAGTCTCGAGGGCCTCAGAGTCGGTCAAGGTTCGGTCAGCTCCCCTCAGCCGCAGGTTGAAAGCCAACGACTTGCGGTTATCACCCACCTGCTCGCCCTCGTAGACGTCGAAAAGCTCGACGGACTCAAGCAACGGTCCCGCTCCCTCGATGAGAGCCTGCCGAACATCCTCTGCAGCAACAGACTTATCAACGACCAGGGCAACGT
>NZ_JBNDHT010000464.1:0-254 GCF_056755115.1 Rhizobium sp. SVR5-2C
ATTTCGATCACGTCTTCGGCCGTCAGCGGCTCGAAATAGAGACGATCCGAGGTGTCGTAGTCGGTCGAGACCGTTTCCGGATTGCAGTTGATCATGATCGCTTCATAGCCGGCATCCTTCAGGGCGAAGGCGGCGTGGCAGCAGCAATAGTCGAACTCGATGCCCTGGCCGATACGGTTCGGGCCGCCGCCGAGAATGACGACCTTCTTGCGGTCGGAGACCTGTGCTTCCGAGCGCGCGGTACCGACGAAAGG
>NZ_JBNDHT010000465.1:0-254 GCF_056755115.1 Rhizobium sp. SVR5-2C
GGTCATGACCAGCGAATTCCTGGTGTTGACCAGCGTGGTGTTGGCGGCCGCCCGATTACCCTCGGCCTCCCGCTTTCCGCTTTTCCAGACGGAACCCCAGCTTCCAAGGTCCGACCAGCTGAACCGGGCGGGCACGACCGCCGCGTTTTCCTTCTTCTCCATGATCGCGTAGTCGATCGAGATGTCCGGGCACTGCGCAAAGCTCTGAGCGTCAAGCCGTGTGAAATCGAGGTCTCGCGCGGCCTTCTTGACGG
>NZ_JBNDHT010000466.1:0-254 GCF_056755115.1 Rhizobium sp. SVR5-2C
GCATAAGGTCATATCCCTGACGCTCGCTATGGCGGATTGAACGGGGCGTCGCCGTCAACCGTGGCGGAGTGTCCGCATGTCTATCATCATATTCGAACACGGTGGTCGGAACGACAAACGCCAAATAGCTGAAAGGCTAGACGATGTCTGGCGGGTCGCAACGATGTGAGAAGGAACCTCCGCGCGAGGGGCGGCAAGCGCGCGCCGCGACATGACATTGAAGGCGCTGGCGGAGTTGCGCAACGGCCTTATTC
>NZ_JBNDHT010000467.1:0-254 GCF_056755115.1 Rhizobium sp. SVR5-2C
GTTATCGCCTGTGCGGCGCCGAGACCAAGAGCATCCGCATCGAATGCCGCGTCGGCGGCTCCGACCTCAATCCCTATCTCGCCTTTGCGGCGCTCATTGCTGCCGGCATCGACGGCATCGAGAACAAGCTGGAGCTGGAAGCGCCTTTCGTGGGAGACGCCTATGGTGCCCGCGAGGTTCGTGAAATTCCGCGTACCTTGCGCGATGCTGCGGTGGCGCTGACGAATTCGAAGATGTTGCGCGCAGCCTTCGGT
>NZ_JBNDHT010000468.1:0-254 GCF_056755115.1 Rhizobium sp. SVR5-2C
TCCTGGTCCTGATCGGAATGGCGTTCGCGATGGTGATCTGGGCGATTGCCGCTGACGTCTGGACCCTCGCCACATTTGCCTTCGTCTATGGCGCGTTCTACGGCGGATGGGTCGCGGTGCTGCCCTCTTTGGTCATGGACTATTTCGGCGGACGCAACGTCAGTGGAATCATCGGCATCCTCTACACCAGCGTGGCGTTCGGCACGCTTGTCGGTCCGAGTGCGGCCGGTTTCGCCTACGACGTCAACCACAGC
>NZ_JBNDHT010000469.1:0-253 GCF_056755115.1 Rhizobium sp. SVR5-2C
ATTCGCGGTTCGATCAATATCTGCGCGGCGAAAGCAAGGCGATTTCTTCGCAAGAGAAAAAGGGTTACGAGCTTTTCCGCAGCTACGGATGCGTGTCTTGTCACCAAGGTTCGAATGTCGGTGGGAATCTATTTGAGAAATTTGGGATTTTTGGCGACTTCGGGCCGAACGCCTCACCTGATAACGACGGCAATTTCGGGCGATGGACCATAACGCACGACGACAAAGACAAGGGCGTCTTCCGGGTTCCAAG
>NZ_JBNDHT010000470.1:0-253 GCF_056755115.1 Rhizobium sp. SVR5-2C
ATGTGTATAAGAGACAGGTCGGGATGGAGACCGGCAAAGTCGATGTCCAGCCGGAGGTGTGGCGGCCGAATTTCGACGACCTCGTCAAGAAGTACGTGGATGAGAAGGGCGAAGTGACGCTGAGCAAGAGCGTCGCCGCCTGGCAGGGACCTGTCTCTTATACACATCTCCGAGCCCACGAGACGCGTAGTAATCTGGGGGGGGGGTTTTTTCTTTGGGGAAGGGGGGGGGGGGGGGGGGGGGGGGGGGGGGG
>NZ_JBNDHT010000471.1:0-253 GCF_056755115.1 Rhizobium sp. SVR5-2C
TCCCGGCTATCAGGGCAACACTGCCGGGAGCGAGGGGCCATCACGTAAGGCTGACAGGAAGGTGTCAGCGTCAAGGGTCCAATAGGAGATAAGCGTGCCATCAACGAAAATTACCGGGACATGATCGCCCCAGCGGGAGCGAAAGTCCTCATTGGCATCGACGTCAACGATCATCGGTTCAGGCACGAGATCGCGATGTTCCTGTCTCAAACGTGCAACGAGGCCGATGACCTCATCGCACAAATGACAGGCC
>NZ_JBNDHT010000472.1:0-253 GCF_056755115.1 Rhizobium sp. SVR5-2C
ACACTCGACTAGTCGTCGGCAGCGTCAGATGTGTATAAGAGACAGGGCTTCTTCACCGACCGGGCAGGTCGCGACAAGTTCGATGACCCGGTCATGGTGAAGAGTTGGTACAGCGAGCTGAACTTCGCTCGCCGCGACCGAGTCCATGCTCTGTCTCTTATACACATCTCCGAGCCCACGAGACGCGTAGTAATCTGGGGGGGGGGGGGTCGGGTTGGGGGAGGGGGGGGGGGGGGGGGGGGGGGGGGGGGGG
>NZ_JBNDHT010000473.1:0-253 GCF_056755115.1 Rhizobium sp. SVR5-2C
CCAGATTACTACGCGTCTCGTGGGCTCGGAGATGTGTATAAGAGACAGGTCTGACGCTGGCCGGCCCTTATAAGCACGATGTTGCCGCTGACGGCCGCAAGCCTTCCGCCTTCGTTGAAATTGGCGATGGAGATACCGTTCGCCGCACCTGTCTCTTATACACATCTCCGAGCCCACGAGACGCGTAGTAATCTGGGGGGGGGTGTTTTTTTTTGCGAAAGAGGGGGGGGGGGGGGGGGGGGGGGGGGGGGGG
>NZ_JBNDHT010000474.1:0-253 GCF_056755115.1 Rhizobium sp. SVR5-2C
ACCTGCGCCATGGCGACCCGATCGAGCTTGCCGACCAGGTGTTCATGTTCAAGCGCACCACTCGCGAGGCAGCGCTGAAGCACGGCATCTATGCCACCTTCATGGCCAAGCCGATGCAGAGCCAGGCGGGCTCGGCGATGCATATTCATCAGTCCGTCGCGAACATCGAGACCGGCAAGAACGTCTTCACCAATCCGGACGGCAGTCCGTCGCAGGAATTCTTCCACTTCATCGGCGGCATGCAGCGCTATGT
>NZ_JBNDHT010000475.1:0-253 GCF_056755115.1 Rhizobium sp. SVR5-2C
CGGTTCTGCACGTCCATACCGTCAATGCCACGGTCTTGTCGCGGCTGGTCAAAGAGCCTGAGCTGAAGATCACCGGCTTTGAGATGCAAAAATCCCTCTCCGGGCAGAGTACGCATCTGGATACGGTCGCCATCCCGGTGTTTGATAACGACCAGGATATCGACGCGCTCGCCGCGCGCATTGCCGAATACGCTCAGACGCACCCGTTTAGTTATGGTTTTCTTCTGCGCGGTCATGGCTTAACCTGCTGGGG
>NZ_JBNDHT010000476.1:0-253 GCF_056755115.1 Rhizobium sp. SVR5-2C
GTCAGGTAGAACTCGGTGTAGTCGGCCGACCGGTCGTCGATAGCTAGCCGCGTTGCGGCGCCGAGGACGGCCAGGTCTTCGGTACTGACGCCCTCTACGTCAGAACCCGTGCCGTCTGCGCCATCTGTACCGTCTGCCCCGGCTGCGCCATCCGTACCTTCGCCCGCTGGAGAGGTTAGTTCGGCGGGATCGATCGGGCAGGCCAAAGGCTCGTGATCCATGACGATCTTCTTCAGGCGTTGGCGGATCGTAC
>NZ_JBNDHT010000477.1:0-228 GCF_056755115.1 Rhizobium sp. SVR5-2C
GACTAGTCGTCGGCAGCGTCAGATGTGTATAAGAGACAGCGCAGGGCCACCGCGATTATCGACTATGCCGAGCGCACGGAACAGTACGTGCCCGTGCTACACGCTCATTTCGATGTCGTTCTCAGGCTGTCTCTTATACACATCTCCGAGCCCACGAGACGCGTAGTAATCTGGGGGGGAGGGTTTGTTTGTGGGGGGGGGGGGGGGGGGGGGGGGGGGGGGGGGGGG
>NZ_JBNDHT010000478.1:0-252 GCF_056755115.1 Rhizobium sp. SVR5-2C
TTCTCACCCAGGCCGATATCTTCGATATAGAGAAACTCGGTCGCCACTTCAGCTTCGGCCGCGCAGTCCTGCAGATATTGCACCGTGCCACGGTCTTCTTCCGTGTCGCGGCAGCAGGCAAGGTGCAGCAGATTAAAACCATGCTGTTCGCGCAGTTCGGCGAAACGCTCAATCAGCTTTTCCTGCAGGCTGTTGAACTGGTCGCTGCCTTGCGGCAGGTTGCCGGCATTGGCCTGGTCTTCCAGCCAGATC
>NZ_JBNDHT010000479.1:0-252 GCF_056755115.1 Rhizobium sp. SVR5-2C
GTCGCGGAGCACGCCGGCCTCGTAACGCTTGACCCGGGCCACTTCCGCGGCCTGCTGCTGCGGGGTCAGGTTCTTGTGGACGATGCCGATGCCGCCTTCCTGGGCGATGGCGATCGCCAGGCGCGCCTCGGTCACTGTGTCCATCGCGGCGGACACGAGCGGCAGGTTCAGGCGGATGCCACGCGTGAACTGCGTGGCCAGACTGGTGTCGCGCGGCAACACCTGGGAGAACGCCGGCACCAGCAACACATC
>NZ_JBNDHT010000480.1:0-252 GCF_056755115.1 Rhizobium sp. SVR5-2C
GCCATATTTCGTTCCCTGAGGCCGCCAGATCGCGACATCACGCTGCGGTCCATTCGAACCAGGGGACATAAAGCATGGAACAGGGACAGGGCGCGGAGCGAACCGCGCCGGCTGGACTGCGCACCTGCGCAGGCCTCAGGCACGGATGCATGCGACTCTTGCCGCCTTTCCTCCTGATGCTCGCCCTCGTCGCACCGGCGCAAGCAACCGACGACGGCCCGCTGGAAGTCACGCAACGCACCCTGCATTGGC
>NZ_JBNDHT010000481.1:0-251 GCF_056755115.1 Rhizobium sp. SVR5-2C
GTGACGACGTCCTGGCCAACAAAGCCGTCGACGGTCGTCGATACGGTTTCGCCGGTCGGGATGCTGATGACGGGCGCATCATTGGTGCCGGTGATCAGGATGCTGATGACCTGCGTGTCCTTGGCGCCGTTGCTGTCGGTGACCTCGACCGTGTAGTCAAGACGCGTCTGCCAACCGGCCGGCAGGAAGTCGAAGTTCTGGCTGCCGGAATTGAAGGTCCAGTGCAGCGTGCCGTCCGAATTGCCGTTGAC
>NZ_JBNDHT010000482.1:0-251 GCF_056755115.1 Rhizobium sp. SVR5-2C
TGTGCTTCCCATGATCCGTCTCCTTTGTTCGGCTCAAAGGAAAGCCGCGACTTAGCAGTTCGTTCCCTCAATTTAAACAGCGTGGAACTCTTAACGGGGCGCCTCTGATCCCCGAGTTAATCCCCGGCGAGGTTTCGAAACAAACGACCGCGACCACGGGGCCGGGCGGGTCGCAGGCGCGGCACGCAGGAGATGGGGCGAACTTACGCTTCCGGACTAACTGGCTGCGAAGGCGGCGTCCGTGCTGGTCA
>NZ_JBNDHT010000483.1:0-251 GCF_056755115.1 Rhizobium sp. SVR5-2C
TGGCTGATAAGGCCGGCGCGATCCAGCTCCTTCAGGTGGAAGGAAACATTCGACGGCGAGACTTCGAGCTTTTCCGCGATCGTGCCTGCCGCCATGCCATCAGGACCGGTAACCACGAGCATACGGACGATCTGCAGGCGGGTTTCCTGGGAAAGCGCGCCAAATGAAGCGAGAGCTTGACGTTCATCCATATTTCAACAATCCTTGAAATGTTGAAACGAGGAATATCGCAGATGAATGCAGTGAACAAG
>NZ_JBNDHT010000484.1:0-251 GCF_056755115.1 Rhizobium sp. SVR5-2C
GATTGAAGGATTGCCTGCAGGGCATGCCTGCATTTGGCTGCGTAAGACGTTTGTTGATGTTTAGCGCCATGGCATAAGCTACTAGGGACGTCGTTTACTTTGAATCCCAAGGTATGCGCCAATTGCACGAAGGTGGGCAGATGACCACACAACCGCGCCTCTTCGGGGCAGATTACAGCGTCTACGTACGAATCGCTCGACTGTGTCTGACTGAGAAAGGGATCGAACATCAACTTGAGCCGCTAGATATT
>NZ_JBNDHT010000485.1:0-251 GCF_056755115.1 Rhizobium sp. SVR5-2C
GTGGGGGAGAAAACCAGGCGCTGTCTGCCGTATCGTCGAACCCGACAACCGACATCTGGCCCGGGATCACGGTCCCTTTTTCCGCACAGGCACACATCACCCCCAGCGCCATTTGGTCGTTCGCGACCACTATCGCATCCGGGAGTTGCGCGGCAGATAACAGCAAATGTCCTTTCTCATAGCCGCTTGCCGCACTCCAGTCGCCGTGCGCCACCGCGACAGCCTCAAGCCCGGCCTGTGCCAGCGTGGCG
>NZ_JBNDHT010000486.1:0-250 GCF_056755115.1 Rhizobium sp. SVR5-2C
TCTGGCAGCCCGAAATCATTGCACAGAGCGGCAGCATCAAGAGAAGAGACTTGACCATTGATCTTTCCTTTTTCGGCCAAGCGCTTCACCGCGGCTTCCAGCGCGACGGTCGCGGCCTGCTGGCGTCCCTCAGAGCGCCCGCCGAGGATTGCAGGGTAGACCGCGACGAGAGTGCCCAACGCCGCTCCCGCGCCGATCTTGAGCCATTCAGGCAGCAGCTTGAGCATTGACCGCCACCTTCAGATCGAGG
>NZ_JBNDHT010000487.1:0-250 GCF_056755115.1 Rhizobium sp. SVR5-2C
CGCTCACTTCGAAGGTCAGTTTCGCTGAGCCGCCCAGCTGCACATGCTCAGAGACCTTGCGGATGATGGCGGCGAATTTGCCTGCCGGCATATGGGTGCGGTCGTCTTCGTCGATATCCCAAAGCTGTACGAAAATTTCCACCCAAGCCTCCGGGTTGGCTCCGCAGTCGAGCGCCTGGAACTGACCGGCTTTCACTTCGGTGACGTGATAGCCGGGCTTCACGGGGCGGCCGCCATAGTGGAACACTAG
>NZ_JBNDHT010000488.1:0-250 GCF_056755115.1 Rhizobium sp. SVR5-2C
CGTGGGTTGAAAAGGCCGACAACGGAACGTTCAGAATGTGGTACGGCTCGACCGTAACCTGGGATGCGGGGAACGGTGAAATGCTCCATGTCATCAAGTCTGCAAATTCGAGGGACGGTCATATATGGCACAAAGAGGGAGTGACTATACCGTATGAAATTGGCAAGGCGCAGGCATTCGCCATGCCTACGGTGCTTGTTGATGCGGCGCGTGGTTACCGGATGTGGTTTTCCTATCGCAGTGGTCAGGG
>NZ_JBNDHT010000489.1:0-250 GCF_056755115.1 Rhizobium sp. SVR5-2C
GTCCGGCAGTTTAAATTCTGCAACGCCCTGCTCACGCAGGAAGCGGCGCACCTCCACCGCACGCAGTGGCTCTTTCACCACCAGATACGCGCAGCTCTTTTCACCCAGCAGGCTGTCCTCCATGCTCACCAGGGCCGCGTGGATCACCGCGTCGTGGCGCAGCAGCAGGTTTTCAATCTCTTCTGCGGCAATCTTTTCGCCGCCACGGTTGATCTGATCTTTCTCCCGTCCCTGAACGGTGATGTAGCCC
>NZ_JBNDHT010000490.1:0-250 GCF_056755115.1 Rhizobium sp. SVR5-2C
GGCCAGAACAACGTCGATCCGGCCGGCAACGTCGATACCAGCACGCGCTCCGTGCGCATCTCGGTCGAAGGCGATGTCAACAGGATCGAGGACATCAAGAATCTGCGCCTGACCGCTGGCGGCCAGGTGACCCGCCTCGGCGATATCGCCACCGTCACAGCCGGGCTGCAGGATCCCTACACCGCCAAATTCCTCTACAATGGCCACGCGAGCGTGCAGCTCGGTGTCGTCATGGCCAACGGCTACAAGG
>NZ_JBNDHT010000491.1:0-249 GCF_056755115.1 Rhizobium sp. SVR5-2C
GTGATATGACGCAGTTTGGTCCTGAACTGCTGAAAGCGCACAACGATCGCATCGCCAAAGATCCGGAATTCCAGTACATCATGAAGGACATTGCTCGTTTCAATGCCCTGAAAGATAAGCGGAATATTGTTTCTCTCAACTACGCTCAGCGTGAGAAAGAGAACAACGAAGATGATGCAACGCGTCTGGCGCGTATCAACGATCGCTTCAAGCGTGAAGGTAAGCCTCTGCTTAAGAAACTGGACGATC
>NZ_JBNDHT010000492.1:0-248 GCF_056755115.1 Rhizobium sp. SVR5-2C
CACCGAGATCTACACTCGACTAGTCGTCGGCAGCGTCAGATGTGTATAAGAGACAGGCTATCGAAGTCACCGTTGGCGTCGGTATCGATATTGTCGGTGTACTGGACAGCCGGGGTGATGGTGAACTTGTCAGTTGCCTTGACGGCGTACCTGTCTCTTATACACATCTCCGAGCCCACGAGACGCGTAGTAATCTGGGGGGGGGGGGGGTGGGTTGGGAGAGAGGGGGGGGGGGGGGGGGGGGGGGG
>NZ_JBNDHT010000493.1:0-248 GCF_056755115.1 Rhizobium sp. SVR5-2C
CGAACATCACCGGCGGCAATACCAACGCCCCGACACAGGCGCTCGCGCGCCATGCCACGGCGATGCTGGTCGAGGATCTGAAGCGGGCCTAAGGAGCTCTCGTTTGAGCCGGCGGTACCGGCCGCGCCGCTCGAACGCATCGCCGAAATAATCGCCGGAGCGTTGTCCGAGAACGCTCTCCCCGCGCTGACCACTTGTCGTTACTGCGATGAGCGCAGCTGCGCCGATTTTCCGATGGAGGTCTTTGT
>NZ_JBNDHT010000494.1:0-248 GCF_056755115.1 Rhizobium sp. SVR5-2C
GTTGTTTGTTATAAAAACACCCGCTCTCACTTTGGAATCCATTCATAGGGGTATATTCTTTCGATATTTTTAATATTTAATGCGGTCTTTTAAGATCAAGTTGGCACAAGGAATTTATAACAAACCAACTGACCTGATAAATTTATTGACTTCTGCTATAAAAAGTAGAGCCGTTCTTGATGTGCAAATAAAATTGAGAAAAATCAGAAGAAAGGTCGACTCATATAGAAAGAAAAGCATCACTATAC
>NZ_JBNDHT010000495.1:0-248 GCF_056755115.1 Rhizobium sp. SVR5-2C
GATAACATTGATGAAGAGGCGCTGCATCAGATTTGGGCGCGCTGTCGTGCCAACTATTTTGTCCGCCACAGCCCAAACCAGCTTGCCTGGCATGCGCGACATCTGCTTCAGCATGATTTGTCGCAGCCGATGATCCTCCTCAGTCCGCAGGCCACGCGCGGCGGTACCGAGATCTTTATCTGGAGCCCGGATCGGCCTTATCTGTTTGCTGCGGTTTGTGCCGAACTGGACAGGCGTAACCTGAGCGT
>NZ_JBNDHT010000496.1:0-248 GCF_056755115.1 Rhizobium sp. SVR5-2C
GCCGCCATTAGCCCGAGAAAGGTGGCGTCATCCTGCGCGATGTAGCGGCGCATCGAGCCGCCGTTCTGTGCACTGACATTGCCGAGAAGCTCCAGTGCCGCGGCATTGGCGGCGACCGTGGGGACGCTCGCAATACAGTTTGAGATGAAGTCCGGATTGTCTCGCGCGTAGGCACGCAGATCGACGACACCCTGCGTCTTCAGTTTCATCAACAACGCGCGCACCTCAGAATAATCACGCTCCCACAG
>NZ_JBNDHT010000497.1:0-248 GCF_056755115.1 Rhizobium sp. SVR5-2C
GTTTGCGCTCGCCATGTTCGGCGCAGCCGTGCCTGCATCGGCAGACAGCTTCTCCGATACCCAGCGCACCGACATCGAGACGATCATCAAGAACTATCTCGTCAGCCATCCCGAGGTGCTCGAGGGGGCCATGGCCGAGCTCAGCAAGCGTCAGGCCGCGGCCGAGACGCAGAAGCACGAGGCCAGCATCGCGCAGAACGCCGACGCGATCTTCAACTCGCCGCGCCAGGTCGTGCTCGGCAACAAGG
>NZ_JBNDHT010000498.1:0-247 GCF_056755115.1 Rhizobium sp. SVR5-2C
CACCGAGATCTACACTCGACTAGTCGTCGGCAGCGTCAGATGTGTATAAGAGACAGTAGATGAGATGCTCAGCAAGCTCGGGGGAGCGTGCGAGTGTGGACTGGAGACAATGGGGTCGCTCAGTAGCCCCTTATTTCCTTCAGTGCATCCCTGTCTCTTATACACATCTCCGAGCCCACGAGACGCGTAGTAATCTGGGGGGGGTGGGTTTTTTTTTGGGAAGGGGGGGGGGGGGGGGGGGGGGGGG
>NZ_JBNDHT010000499.1:0-247 GCF_056755115.1 Rhizobium sp. SVR5-2C
GTCGTAGAACGTCTTCATCTCCGGCGGGATGTTGACGTTCAGGTTCCGCAGCGACTTGTAGAGGTGGGTCAGCCACTGGGTGAAACGCTCGAAGGCAGAGTGCAGCTCGATCGAGGGCGCCTTACCTTCCATGGCGTAGGCCTCGAAGCCGCGCGCGAACTGCTCATGCATACCGGTGTCGATAGCCGCATCGACGGCAGCATCGCCAGACGACCCTTCGTCCAGCACGGCGCGCACATCGTCCGCC
>NZ_JBNDHT010000500.1:0-247 GCF_056755115.1 Rhizobium sp. SVR5-2C
GCAACCCCGCTTGGGAGGCAGGAAGTGGGCTGCGCTGGAGATAACTCATGATTGCAAACTGTTCGGCGGGATCCTTGACCGCTTTCGCCCGGATGACGGCAATATAGTCCGCGGTTACGTCCCAGGCCTCCCAATCGGCCAGTTCCATGGCCGCGAAGCCTGCCATGGGATTGCGCGCCGTGATGAAGTAACGATAGGCCTCGCTCACCCTTGCGCGCGGCACCGCACCTTTTGCGCCGCCATGGAC
>NZ_JBNDHT010000501.1:0-247 GCF_056755115.1 Rhizobium sp. SVR5-2C
TGGCTGAACCGAATGTCGAACGGCACCGACGAGATGGGCTCGGTGTTCAAGACCTTCTCGATCGCGTTGGCCCTCGATACCGGTACGGTCAAGCTGACGGACACCTTCGACGCCAGCGCTCCCCTGCATTACGGCGGCTTCACCATCCATGATGACCGCGACGTGCCGCGGCGTGTTCCTTCGATCCCTGAAATCTTCCGCTACTCCTCCAACATCGGCACCGCCAAGATGATGGACAAGGTGGGCA
>NZ_JBNDHT010000502.1:0-247 GCF_056755115.1 Rhizobium sp. SVR5-2C
TTTCCTGTATCACCGCAGCACGACGCTGGCCGGGCCGACCTGCTATCTGCAGGATCTCTTCACGCTCGACAGCGAACGCGGCAAGGGCGTGGGCCGCGCATTGATCGAAGCCGTGTACGACGCCGCACAGGCGCAGCGCGCCGAACGCGTGTACTGGCAGACGCACGAAACGAATCACACGGCGATGCGGCTGTACGACTCGGTCGCGGAAAAGACCGGGTTCGTGATCTATCGGAAGGTCTTGCCG
>NZ_JBNDHT010000503.1:0-246 GCF_056755115.1 Rhizobium sp. SVR5-2C
AGTCGTCGGCAGCGTCAGATGTGTATAAGAGACAGGCACTATGGATGCTGACCTTACGTAAGACATCGGACACTTCGATTGCGCCAATAGCACCCTCTCCGAAGACGCCCTCAAAACGTGCTATTCTTATATGGCAGCGCTGCTGTTCCTGTCTCTTATACACATCTCCGAGCCCACGAGACGCGTAGTAATCTGGGGGGGGGGTGGTGTGGGGTGGGGAGGGGGGGGGGGGGGGGGGGGGGGGGG
>NZ_JBNDHT010000504.1:0-246 GCF_056755115.1 Rhizobium sp. SVR5-2C
GACGCTCGGCCCCAAGGGTCGCAATGTCGTTATCGACAAGCCCTACGGCGCCCCGCGTATTACCAAGGACGGCGTTTCGGGTGCCAAGGAAATCGAGCTCGAAGACAAGTTCGAAAACATGGGCGCGCAGATGCTGCGCGAAGTGGTGTCGAAGACCAATGACTGGCCGGCGACGGCACGACCACCGCGACCGTTCTCGCCCAGGCTATCGCGAAGGAAGGCGCCAAGGCTGTTGCATCGGGCATG
>NZ_JBNDHT010000505.1:0-246 GCF_056755115.1 Rhizobium sp. SVR5-2C
GGCTTTCCTGGTCCGGGCGATGGCAGACGATCGACTTGAAGCCCATCGCCTTGATCTGATCGAGGTCCTCCAGCGTGATCTGGCCGGATACCGAATATTCGTCGTCGATCTGGCGGATGTCCATCGCGCGTTTCTCCCCAAAATGAATGGCAGAAGCTCTACGACGCAAGACCGGAAGCGTCAACAAAACAGTTCGCTCAAAAGAACGCGAAGCGAAGCGCATACCTCCGACTTTCGCCTGGCTTC
>NZ_JBNDHT010000506.1:0-246 GCF_056755115.1 Rhizobium sp. SVR5-2C
GTCTTGAACGAGGGATATGTCTACGCTGTTCCCTATGTTCGGCACGATGACGATGCTATCTTCTTAAAGACAGTTTATCCGAGCCGAACTTTGGCGCGCATGTATCTGACGGACGACGCCGATGAAACATAAGAATGTTGAGCCACCGGACGAGGAAGAGGCCGATCTCATCGAAAGCCTCGACTCGTTGACCGAAAAACCTGAAAACCTTCTGACACCCCAGCGGCGGAAGGAAATCGAAGCGAT
>NZ_JBNDHT010000507.1:0-246 GCF_056755115.1 Rhizobium sp. SVR5-2C
CCGTGACGCCTGCCTTGAGGACGCGGCGGCGCATGAACGCCATGTAGTCGGGACCACGCAGGTTGGCGATGTAGCGTTTGCCGTCGTCATCGCTTGGAAAGGGATACCCCCATTCCGCGAGCTTCAGCAGGTTTTCATAGGCCTGATCGACACAGCGCAGCATCCAGCGCTGGTCGCCAAGATTGCCGGTTCGCTGCCATCTGCGTTCGACGATCTGCTGGCGGTTCTCGCCGGGCGGCACGCACC
>NZ_JBNDHT010000508.1:0-246 GCF_056755115.1 Rhizobium sp. SVR5-2C
GTACATATAGTGACCAAATATTTAGCCCGACGGGTTTATGGTTTAGGTTTGATCCTCTCTGCATTTATTACCCCCGCTTTTTCAGCCACGATTGTCGACGGTGGTGTGATTCATTTTCGCGGCGCTATTGTCGCAGACCCCTGCGTGGTCACACCGCATCATGACGCGTTTGCAATGACATGCCCGGATAATAATCGGATGCAAACGCGCAGGGTCAGCTATGAAGATGTACTTAACGGTCAGGTC
>NZ_JBNDHT010000509.1:0-246 GCF_056755115.1 Rhizobium sp. SVR5-2C
ATCATACGCTGCTGTTGCTGGGGCTTACGCCGAGTGCGATGGAACATGTGCGCACGGTGGCGGCCAGCTGCGGTTTTAGAACCCGCGCCGACGACCCGGCAAATTACGCCATTCCCTGCTCTGGGGCAGGTGCTTGCGCATCCGCCCATTATGCCACCCGGCAAGCGGCAACGGATCTCGTTGATATCGCCCCCGAACTGCTCGACGGTTCGCTCAAGGTGCATTTGTCAGGCTGCGGAAAGGGCT
>NZ_JBNDHT010000510.1:0-246 GCF_056755115.1 Rhizobium sp. SVR5-2C
GAGGACGGCGGCGTCGTCGTCGGCGAACAGCTCAGGTACGTACGGGGCACTGCGCTCGAGGGCGGCCTGCATCCGTTCGTGCGACTCGTCCGTGCCGTCGCCGAGGCGGCAGACCCACAGCGTGGCGTGGTCGAGGTGGTAGCGGACCTCCTTGACCGCCTTGGCCGCGACGCCGGCGACGACGTCGTCCGTGGATCCGGCCAGCCGCGTGTGCAGCTCGACCTGGCGGGCGGAGAACCACAGGAG
>NZ_JBNDHT010000511.1:0-246 GCF_056755115.1 Rhizobium sp. SVR5-2C
GCCTTCTGCTCGGCGTCCAGGCGGTGCTCCACTGAAGTCCGTCGGACAGCGCTTGGCGTCGCGGGCGGCGGCCGGGGTGAGGTTGGCGGCGACGGCGAGAAGGAGGCAGACGGCCCGGATGCGCATGCAATGTCCTTGGTTGAAGCAATGAGATCAGAATAGCGGGGCGGTTTGGACAGGCAAGACGGAGTGAGGCGCAAACCTCGGAAATCGGGGCGATCAATCTCGTTTCACAGCTGACGTGAT
>NZ_JBNDHT010000512.1:0-246 GCF_056755115.1 Rhizobium sp. SVR5-2C
GTGCAGGTGAGGTCGAGGACGCCAACGAGCGCACCGCTCACCGGGTGCACGACCGGAACACCGGCGCAGGCGAAGGTCATGAGTGGTTCGGTGAAGTGCTCCTCGCCGGCGATCAGCGTGGGCCGCCGCAGCAGCAGGGCCGTGCCGATGCCGTTGGTCCCGACGGAGTCCTCGGCATAGGTGAAGCCAGGAGCGAGGCTCACCTTCTCGAGGCGTGCCGTCAGTGAGGAGTCGGAGCAGATGCGG
>NZ_JBNDHT010000513.1:0-246 GCF_056755115.1 Rhizobium sp. SVR5-2C
GTACCGCATCTTCCGGATCGGAGGCGGTACCGTGCTTAATGAGCTCTTTAATGGCGCCGTGGTCAGAGACGGTGATGCCCTTAAAGCCCCACTGGTCACGCAGAACGTCTTTCAGCAGCCACGAATCGGAGGTCGCCGGCGTGCCGTTGAGGGAGTTCAGCGCCACCATCACCGCGCCGCTGCCGGCATCCAGCCCCGCTTTGTACGGTGGCATGTAGTCGTTGAACAGCCGCTGCGGGCTCATGT
>NZ_JBNDHT010000514.1:0-246 GCF_056755115.1 Rhizobium sp. SVR5-2C
GCGGTGGAGGGATGACAGGCGAGCTTCATCACATCAGCAGACCTGTCACGAGACGTCCGATGAAGGCCATGACCCAAGCCAGCACGAACATATACCCGAAGGCCACGGCGGGCCACTTCCATCCGCCGGTCTCCCGTTTCATGATCGCCACGGTCGACATGCATTGCAGGGCGTAGGCAAAGAAGAGGATGAGTGCCACGATGGTGGCCGGGGTGAAGATCTTGTTGCCCTTGTTGGGTCCATGGG
>NZ_JBNDHT010000515.1:0-246 GCF_056755115.1 Rhizobium sp. SVR5-2C
TCATCACCCAGCGGCAGCAGCGCACGCTGCGGCTCGTCGTCCAGCGCGGCGGCCTGACGCTCGGCAAGCTGCACGACACGCTCGGCACCGACCGCGTGCGCGTGAAGCGATTCATCGTCCAGCAGTCGGACGACGATCCGGACACGGACGACATCTCGGTGTCGTTCTCGCGCACCAGCGGCGCGGAATTTGCGGCGATCTGCGCGGCGCTGCAAAACCTCGCCGGCGTACGGACCTGTCGCCCCG
>NZ_JBNDHT010000516.1:0-246 GCF_056755115.1 Rhizobium sp. SVR5-2C
GTACTGAAATGGGTTATGGCGGCGGCAGCCTGATGGCGCTCAACAGCGTCGATCTCTCCGGCCTCGACGCCAGGCTAAAAGATTGCACAATCCACGTCGCATGCGACGTCACGAATCCGCTGGTTGGCGAGAGAGGCGCTTCCCGTATCTTTGGCCCGCAAAAAGGGGCGACAGAGGAGATGATCCTCACTCTCGACGCTAACCTCAGCCACTATGCCGATGTGATAAAAAAATCTCTGCGAATTG
>NZ_JBNDHT010000517.1:0-245 GCF_056755115.1 Rhizobium sp. SVR5-2C
CCCCCCCCCCCCCCCCCCCCCCCCCCCCCCCCCCCCCCCCCCCCCCCCACAACCAAAACCCGCCCCCCCAGATTACTACGCGTCTCGTGGGCTCGGAGATGTGTATAAGAGACAGGTCCTGGCCGCCAGGCGCCGGTAACGCTTCGGGCCGTAGAACGCTGCGGCGTCGGCGGCATCATCCAGCGCGGGGTTGTTCACGTACCGCCGCTCGCCCTGCCAATGCGCAGCGCCGCCGAGTCGGGTTG
>NZ_JBNDHT010000518.1:0-245 GCF_056755115.1 Rhizobium sp. SVR5-2C
GTGCTGGCAGCAATCCTGCCGCTGCTCTTTACGCGCATTGTGAACCAGAATAGCGAACACCAGGAAGCAACCCACGTCTGGCCAATGCTGAGACTGCGTCAGGCGCGTCTTGGCGTTAACGGCTGTATTATCTCCGGAATTGTGCTTGGTTCACTGTATGGCCTGATGCCGCTTTATCTGAACCATCAGGGCGTCAGCGATTCCGGGATCGGTTTCTGGATGGCGGTGATGGTGAGTGCGGGGAT
>NZ_JBNDHT010000519.1:0-245 GCF_056755115.1 Rhizobium sp. SVR5-2C
CCCGTGGCGAATTCCGCACGGCGTTCCTGCGGTTGCAGCAGGCCGGCGTGCTTTACGAGCGCGACCCGACGGGTGTGCGCTTCGTCAGCTCCAATCTCTTCAATGCAACCCTTCGTCTGCCCGCCAACATTCCGAATGGCGTGCATACGGTGCGCGCCTATCTCTTCAATAGCGGCGTGTTTGTGACGCAGAGGTCCGTGCCGTTACGCGTCATCAAGACCGGCATCGAGCAGACGATCACCGTC
>NZ_JBNDHT010000520.1:0-245 GCF_056755115.1 Rhizobium sp. SVR5-2C
GGGGGGGGGGGGGGGGGGGGGGGGGGGGGGGGGGGGGGGGGGGGGGGGGGGAGGGGGAGCGCTTGCTGGGGATGAAACCCGCCGGGAAAGAGAACCACCCTGGCCCCATTCGGCAGCCGCGATACCAGGAAGTAGTTCAGCGGAAACGGCCAGCGGCAGTCGCGCCGGACATGCAGGACCGTCTTGCGCGGAAAGAACTTCACGCCCCCGGGCGCATTACGGGTGACAAAGCGCTGTTCGAACCT
>NZ_JBNDHT010000521.1:0-245 GCF_056755115.1 Rhizobium sp. SVR5-2C
GTCAAAGGCGCGTGGATAAGTGCATGGCTGCATAGGTCGCAGTCGAGTAAGCAAAGCGGATGGGCAGACGGGCGAATCCTCGATCCCGCACGGCGTCTGCAGGCGATTCATCACCTTTCAAAGGATCTGCTTGTTGCGTCAGCGCGATGCAGCCAAAGGCAGCTCGCTTGCCTACATCGTCTCGGCAGCGTTGGTATAACTGCCGCCCATGCCGTCCAGGAAATGCAGATGCGAATCCGGTTTGC
>NZ_JBNDHT010000522.1:0-245 GCF_056755115.1 Rhizobium sp. SVR5-2C
GTCTTGGCACCGTGGATTTGGATCGAGCCCACGGAGCTGCGCGAAACGATATCCTTCCTGAGGTTACGCATGGCTCGCAATCCGTTGCTGCTTGAGGGAAGAAGACAGCTTTTCAGACAAGCGAGCAAATACCTCCAGCTCATCCTTCGTCATCGACCTAATCGCCGTTTCGTACAGGGAGGTGTGCTGAAGCGAAATATCCTCGAGCAAGCGTCTGCCGCTTTCAGTTATGGACGTGCGCAGCT
>NZ_JBNDHT010000523.1:0-245 GCF_056755115.1 Rhizobium sp. SVR5-2C
CTCATGGACCGCTTCCCCATCATCGTCTGGATCGGCGGTGGTCTGCTCGGCTGGGTTGGGGCGGAAATGATCATGTCCGACGCGCTTCTCTCTCGCATCGCCGATCACGCTTCCCTTCCGCTTGCCGGGAGCTCCGTGCCTCTTGCGAGTGTCGCTGGCTTCCTGCTCGTTGTCGCCGCAGCATACCTGGTGCGCCGACGTGCCGATCAGAAGCAACAGCAGCCGGCCGACGCCGCGGTCTGAGG
>NZ_JBNDHT010000524.1:0-244 GCF_056755115.1 Rhizobium sp. SVR5-2C
AACGGTTTGACGATGTAGTCCGTCGCCCCAAGTTCCAAGCCGACGACCTTGTCTGCCTCCTCCAGCCGATCGCCGCTGATGATGATGATCGGTGCATCGGATTTGGTCGCGAGATTGCGAACGATTTCCAGCCCATCTTCATGGCCCAGGTTCAGGTCGACGATGATCAGATCAATGATCTCAGTTGCAAGGACGCGCGTCATCTGGTGGCTGTCGCTGACGGCACTGACTTTAAGCGCATGTT
>NZ_JBNDHT010000525.1:0-244 GCF_056755115.1 Rhizobium sp. SVR5-2C
GTCGAGCCGCTGGTAGAAGACGACGTTCGTCGTCAGGCCGATGAGCTTGAGCAAGGCGTACGCCGCGAAAGCGCCACCGGCCCCGACCGGCAGTGCCCACGCGGCGATGACCAGCATCCGCGGGTGGACGTTGAAGTCCCCGAGCTCGACCTTGGCCCCGGTCACAGCGGCACCGGGCCGGTCAGGTCGTGGTGGCGTCGGCGGAGACCGTCGTGCAGCGCGTTGAGGCTGTCGGTGAGCGAGC
>NZ_JBNDHT010000526.1:0-244 GCF_056755115.1 Rhizobium sp. SVR5-2C
GGGTATGCGGGTGCCGCCAACAAGATCACAGGCAAGACGCTATCAGCGATAAATGTCACGCCTCGACGACGTGAGCCCCCGGCAGGCCGAGCCGGTTGAAGACGTTGCGGGTATCGACAATCAGCGGCACGTTCCGGGCAAGCATGGCATAGTCGATCTGGTCGTGATCGGTTGCGAACAGTACCGCATCGTAATCCGCTACAGCTTCCAGTGACAGTGCCACGGATGTCCTGCCTTTCAGCGC
>NZ_JBNDHT010000527.1:0-244 GCF_056755115.1 Rhizobium sp. SVR5-2C
CTTGTGGGCAGCCAGCAAAGAAAGAGCGTCAGACGGGCTGGTTCCCACTGGAGCGGTGACGAGTGGGGCTGCGGTCATGACCTCGCGGATAGGACGCTGTGGATTGTCCTCAAAGCGCATGTCACGGTTCGTGATGATACCGACCAGGTTTTCCTTGTCGTCGACGACGGGCACCCCGGATATCCGGTAGGTGTGGCAAAGCTCCTCGGCGTCAGCCAGGGTGGCATTCGGGGAGATCGTGATG
>NZ_JBNDHT010000528.1:0-244 GCF_056755115.1 Rhizobium sp. SVR5-2C
TGTCGGAGCTGTTCGAGGAGTTGCCCGAGGCCGGCGATCTGCCCAAGCCGAAGCTGGTGTTCTTCTTCGACGAGGCGCATCTGCTGTTCAACGACGCGCCCAAGGCGCTGATGGACAAGATCGAGCAGGTGGTCCGCCTGATCCGCTCCAAGGGTGTCGGCATCTACTTCGTGACGCAGAACCCGATCGACGTGCCCGACCGTGTGCTCGGACAGTTGGGTAACCGGGTGCAGCACGCGCTGCG
>NZ_JBNDHT010000529.1:0-244 GCF_056755115.1 Rhizobium sp. SVR5-2C
TTTCTAAAGCGGTAGCGGTTGACACTTTACCCCTAGTTTTCCCTAGTTAGGCATAACAAACCATGACAGGCTGACACCTGCCCTGCTTCGCATCAGGATTAACAAAAGCTAACAACCAAGGCTCAACAATTTTCAACGCCAGCCCTTTACACTTCTGCTGTAGCTTCCGTTCGTAGGCGTCAGGATCCGTTAGGTTGGGCTGACACTTTTCCTAGTTTCTCGCGAAAAAGTGTCAAGTTTGAGG
>NZ_JBNDHT010000530.1:0-244 GCF_056755115.1 Rhizobium sp. SVR5-2C
CCCAGATCCCGCGCAGCATCGAGGGCCACGGCTTGGTGAGCACGAGGTAGCCGACCTGCTCGGGCGTGGTGAACGGCCGGCCCTCGTCGTCGAGGATCTCGGCGCTGACGCCCGGGATCGGCTTCTGTGCTGAGCCCGGCTCCAGCGTCGTGACACCGGGCAGTGGGCTGATCATGATCGCGCCCGTCTCGGTCTGCCACCACGTGTCGACGATCGGGGCGCGGCCCCCGCCGATGTGCTTGTG
>NZ_JBNDHT010000531.1:0-244 GCF_056755115.1 Rhizobium sp. SVR5-2C
ATCCTCCAGCGCGGCGAGAAGCAGGAAGGCGGTGGACTTGTGCACGTCGAGGTCGGCGGCGACCTCGCTGACGCCCGAGCCACCGGTGGCGGCCGGGGTCTCGAGCACGCGCACCGCCCGATCGACCGACTGGACGCCGCCGCTCGTGTCGCCGTTGGCGCGGCTGCTCCGCCGTGGAGCTCTGCTGTTGTTCTCCCCCTGCATATCGTTGCTCATGACGCAACCTTAACGCACGGTTAGCAGT
>NZ_JBNDHT010000532.1:0-243 GCF_056755115.1 Rhizobium sp. SVR5-2C
GTCCTGCTCCAGCGGTTCAGCCGAAATCCAGCCAATTCCAGGCAGCATCACCTATGGTGGCCACGTGGCGCGCCTCGCCAAATCGCCTGCCGGCAGCGTTCTGCCGCATGAGTTTACGGACTGTCTCTTATACACATCTCCGAGCCCACGAGACGCGTAGTAATCTGGGGGGGGGGGGTTTGGGTTGGGGGGAGGGGGGGGGGGGGGGGGGGGGGGGGGGGGGGGGGGGGGGGGGGGGGGGGG
>NZ_JBNDHT010000533.1:0-243 GCF_056755115.1 Rhizobium sp. SVR5-2C
CTCCGACCCCAACCCCCGCCACTCTGACAATCGCCGCAGACCACCCGATCACCGAGCTCCAGCCTGGTGATGCGCTGAAGTTTGCTGTCGCCAATGGAACCCTCAAGGACGTCAAGGTCACGGATTCCGAGGGCAGCGAAGTCACGGGCACTCTCAAGGACGCAGTGTGGACCCCGTCGAAACCTTGGAGTCTCAAGACCTCTTACACCGTCGCTGCGACCCTCTCGAATACCGACCCCCATG
>NZ_JBNDHT010000534.1:0-243 GCF_056755115.1 Rhizobium sp. SVR5-2C
CATCATTCGCTACGGCCTTGAACAGGGCATCAATTTTTACGATACCGCCATCGCCTACCAGAACGGTTCGAGTGAACGGTTTGTTGGCCGGGCGTTGCGTGATATGGCGAAGCGCGATGATGTGGTGCTGGCTACAAAGTTTCTGCCGCGGACGCCCGCGCAAATTGCCGAGGGGATCAGCGGAAAACAGGCAATAGCCCGCTCGCTGGATCTGAGTCTGCAAAATCTGGGTATGGACTACAT
>NZ_JBNDHT010000535.1:0-243 GCF_056755115.1 Rhizobium sp. SVR5-2C
GAATGCTGCCGAAACTGGATGTCGCGCAGTTCAAGCATCCGACGATCGTCGCTCCGCTGGAGTAGGCGGGCGAACCATCCGAATAAGAAGGTCGTGAGGCACGAAGAAGTTGCGCGCATGAAGAAGTTGCGATCACGGGTGACGACGGACGGCCTCGACCGGGCGCCGCATCGGGCCTTCATGCGCGCCATGGGGCTCGACGACGCTGCGATTGCCAAGCCGATGGTGGGCGTCGTCAGCATG
>NZ_JBNDHT010000536.1:0-243 GCF_056755115.1 Rhizobium sp. SVR5-2C
GCACCGCGACGTAGCCCAGGAGGAACCCGGAGATGATCGGCGTGGCCCGTTGGAGGGCGTCGATGCCGATGCCGACACCGGCCATCATGTCGGTCAGCGCGAGCACGACGACGTACGTGTCGGCCGCCGCCAGCGCCACGGCCGTCGACGCCACGGCGAGGAGCCCGAGCCGGTGGCGGGGCGGTGCGCCGACCGGGCCCCGCGCCTCACGGATCGGCTGATGCGTCACGGGCAGGTCACCGT
>NZ_JBNDHT010000537.1:0-243 GCF_056755115.1 Rhizobium sp. SVR5-2C
CCCTGGCCCTCCTTTCTTCTTCCTGCGTAGTAGAAAGTCCAGCGCCTCTATCCCTACTCAGCGCGTAGGCTTGGAGAGGTGTGGGAGGGACAACCTGAGAGGTGCTGAGCGCACCGACCTGGGTCGACGTCAGAGCATGGATCTGCGTCTGTCTCTTATGCACGTCTGACGCTGCCGACGACTCGTCGAGTGTAGCTCTCGGTGGTCGCCGTATCCTTAAACAAGGGGGAGGGAGGGGGGGGG
>NZ_JBNDHT010000538.1:0-217 GCF_056755115.1 Rhizobium sp. SVR5-2C
CCCCCCCCCCCCCCCCCCTCCTCTCCAAAACCACCCACCCCCCCCCCAGATTACTACGCGTCTCGTGGGCTCGGAGATGTGTATAAGAGACAGCTTCAAGCAGATCAACGACACGCTCGGTCATCGTGCAGGCGATGCGATGTTGGAAAGCTTCTTGGACGCACTGTCGATCGTACAGCTGTCTCTTATACACATCTGACGCTGCCGACGACTAGTC
>NZ_JBNDHT010000539.1:0-242 GCF_056755115.1 Rhizobium sp. SVR5-2C
CAATAATCTCGAGCTTGAACGGCGGATCTTCGACACGGCCATGTCCGTTCCCTTCGAACTGATGGAGGCGGTCATTCTCGGGGCCGCGGGTGTCGGAACGACCTCCATCGATGTGTCCGGCTGGCATGCGCTTATGCCGGAGGTCGATTCTGCGAACATCGCCGATGTCGACTTGGGGGTGCAAAGCCCGCATTTTGCGGCTGGAAACTGGCTGAACGCGGAAATGGACTGGCGGCTTCTGG
>NZ_JBNDHT010000540.1:0-242 GCF_056755115.1 Rhizobium sp. SVR5-2C
GCTCTGGGCGTTGCCTGGGGCATTGACCTCGCAGTTTGCTGCCCTCGCCGGTGCGTGTGTGGTGGGCGCGCTGGTATTCGGCGTCGCCTGGGGCAAACGTCTCTCCCCCGTCACGCTTATTCTTGCGGGGCTGGTGGTGAGCCTGTACTGCGGCGCGATTAATCAGCTGCTGGTGCTGTTCCATCACGATCAGCTGCAGAGCATGTTCCTCTGGAGCACCGGTACGCTCACCCAGACCGACT
>NZ_JBNDHT010000541.1:0-242 GCF_056755115.1 Rhizobium sp. SVR5-2C
GTCCTGGATCGTGCGGCTGTTCCCGCTCACGGCCCGCGAGCGCGTCGACTCCTCGGGCGTCGTCGCGTGGGGACAGCTGTCGGCGTTCGTGCGGGCCACGATGATCGTCGCGCTCGTCGACGCCATCGGAATCTCCGTCGGCGCCGCGATCCTCAAGGTGCCGTTCGCCTTCGCCATCGGCATCCTCGTGTTCCTCCTCGCCTTCATCCCCATCGTGGGAGCCCTCCTGTCGGGTGCGGTGG
>NZ_JBNDHT010000542.1:0-242 GCF_056755115.1 Rhizobium sp. SVR5-2C
GTACTCCTCGATGCGCTTCGCGATGTTCTTCCTCGGCGAGTACGTCAACATGTTCACCGTCTCGGCGCTCGCCACGACGCTGTTCCTCGGCGGCTGGCAGGCCCCGCCGTTCATCGCGATGATCGGTGACGGCGCCCTCAACGGCGGCTGGTGGGGCCTGCTCTGGTTCACCGTCAAGCTCTGGCTGTTCATGTTCCTGTTCGTCTGGCTGCGCGGCTCGCTGCCCCGGGTCAGGTACGACC
>NZ_JBNDHT010000544.1:0-204 GCF_056755115.1 Rhizobium sp. SVR5-2C
CCCCCCCCCCCCCCCCCCCCCCCCCCACCCCCGCCCTCCCCCCCAGATTACTACGCGTCTCGTGGGCTCGGAGATGTGTATAAGAGACAGCTTCGGAGGCAATGTGCCGGATGGCGAGTGGCATCAATATGGCCGCACGCCTTTCGGCCAGCGCTACTGCCGCTCCTGTCTCTTATACACATCTGACGCTGCCGACGACTAGTC
>NZ_JBNDHT010000545.1:0-241 GCF_056755115.1 Rhizobium sp. SVR5-2C
CCCACATTACTACGCGTCTCGTGGGCTCGGAGATGTGTATAAGAGACAGATGTGCCGACGGATTTCGGCGGCTTCGTGCCGGTCTCGCAGATCCTGCATGTCGGCATACATCTTCGTCACGACGTCGTTCGACTGCACGTTGTCCGGCAGCTGTCTCTTATACACATCTCCGAGCCCACGAGACGCGTAGTAATCTGGGGGGGGGGGGTTTTTGGTGCGAAGGGGGGGGGGGGGGGGGGGG
>NZ_JBNDHT010000546.1:0-241 GCF_056755115.1 Rhizobium sp. SVR5-2C
ACTCCTCGACCAGCGGGCAGAGCCGGTAATCCTTCTTGCCTTCGGCGAGAGCACTCTTCATCCGCTGCACGATCTCGCCGGTTCGTTTGCTGGGAACCGTTATCGTCTGTATCGGTTTGCGGCCCGCGGGTTTCTCGGTGGGTTTCGAGACATCCATGTCGCAGAAGGGGGCAAGCACCAGCGTGCGCGGAATGGGGGTGGAGGTCATCACCAGCATATGCGGCGGGATGCCTTTCGCCGT
>NZ_JBNDHT010000547.1:0-241 GCF_056755115.1 Rhizobium sp. SVR5-2C
GCGCGCACTGAACGCCAATGTCGGACAGACCCAGCATGGCGTCTTCACCAAGCGCCCCGAGGCATTGACCAACGACTTCTTCGTAAACCTGCTCGACATGAGCACGGAGTGGAAGGCGGTTTCGGATGCCAAGGACGTATTCGAAGGACGCGACCGCGCAACCGGCGACGTGAAGTGGACCGGCACCCGCGTCGATCTCGTCTTCGGCTCCAACTCGCAGCTGCGCGCGATCGCCGAGGTC
>NZ_JBNDHT010000548.1:0-241 GCF_056755115.1 Rhizobium sp. SVR5-2C
GTGATGAACGAGGGGACGGCGACCTACGTCCACCACCGGGTCATGAACAGGCTTCACGAACGTGGCCAGATCAGCGAAGGAAACTACATCGAGTTTCCGAAGTCGCATGCCAATGTGGTGTTCCAGCCGAACTACGACGACCGCCGTTTCGCCGGCTTCAATCCCTATGCCTTATGCTTTGCGATGCTGCAGGATGTTGAGCGGATCGTGGCAACGCCGACCGAAGAGGACAAGGCGTGGT
>NZ_JBNDHT010000549.1:0-236 GCF_056755115.1 Rhizobium sp. SVR5-2C
GAATTATTTTCTGCCAGTCTTGCGCGTCAAGCAAATCGATACCACGTACGAGCCGGGTTTGCCGTACGTGAGGCTGCGAGAGCGACGGCAACCGAAGCGGGAGTACCTCTGAGAACACAGAGGAAACTGTCTCTTATACACATCTCCGAGCCCACGAGACGCGTAGTAATCTGGGGGGGGGGGCGGTTTTGGGGAGGGGGGGGGGGGGGGGGGGGGGGGGGGGGGGGGGGGGGGGG
>NZ_JBNDHT010000550.1:0-240 GCF_056755115.1 Rhizobium sp. SVR5-2C
CCCCCCCCCCCCCCCCCCCTCGGCAAAAAAAAACACCACACCCCCAGATTACTACGCGTCTCGTGGGCTCGGAGATGTGTATAAGAGACAGTCATAGGACTTTCGTAATAGGCGAGCAATTCAACCGAGCATCGAGCGAATGATCGAAGCGGTTGTCTCGGCGCCAGCGAGAAAGGAAGCGGAACTCGATCTGACCTGTCTCTTATACACATCTGACGCTGCCGACGACTAGTCGAGTGT
>NZ_JBNDHT010000551.1:0-221 GCF_056755115.1 Rhizobium sp. SVR5-2C
GACTAGTCGTCGGCAGCGTCAGATGTGGATAAGAGACAGGCCCTGGCTATGTTCGGTGACCCCAAGACCGTAGTAGATCGCGCCATTGCCGCCACGTGCATAAAGCCGGGCACCAATGTAGCGGTGTTGACCTGTCTCTTATACACATCTCCGAGCCCACGAGACGCGTAGTAATCTGGGGGGGGGGTTTTTTGCTTTGGAAAGAGGGGGGGGGGGGGGGG
>NZ_JBNDHT010000552.1:0-240 GCF_056755115.1 Rhizobium sp. SVR5-2C
CAACGTGGCGGTCTGCGCAGCAGTGGCATCCCTTGTTGCGGTTGCCATTGTTGCCGCTGTCTCACGCCGCCGTGAAGATGGCCGGGAGTCCATGATCCTGCTTGGTATCGCCCTGGTATTCGGATTCCATGCGCTCCTGGCGCTCTTGCAGTACCGAGCCACCCCGGAGGCCCTCCAACAGATCGTCTTCTGGACGATGGGCTCCTTTCAACGGGCTACGTGGACTTCGAATGCCATCAT
>NZ_JBNDHT010000553.1:0-240 GCF_056755115.1 Rhizobium sp. SVR5-2C
GCGCCGGGCTCCCCTTAGCGAAACCGGTCGGAGATCAATCCGATCGGCTATATCTCCTAGAAGTCGCGCTCTAGGCGAAAGAAGCCCCCAACCCAGTCCTGATCCGGCGCAGCATCGTGCTTGTCGGAGACGCAGGTTGCTGTGAGCCTCGCGGAGAGGTTCTCGACAATCTTGTAATCGCGGGTCACGCCAGCGCGCCACTCGCTACCGCCGTCACCGTTACCGTTGGCGTCGGCATCG
>NZ_JBNDHT010000554.1:0-240 GCF_056755115.1 Rhizobium sp. SVR5-2C
GCGATGATGGGCCTTTCCGTCGTTCTCGTCGTCGACGCGTCGCGAATGTCGCACTCGGTCGCGCCGCTCGTCACCGGCTTTACGGATTTTCGCGCCGATGTCCGCATCACCGGCGTCATCCTCAACAAGGTAGGCAGCGATCGGCACGATGCGATGCTGCGCCACGCGTTGGATGCGAGCCGCATGCCGGTGGTGGCGGTCATTCGCAGCGACAAGACGCTGGTCCTGCCGGAGCGGCAT
>NZ_JBNDHT010000555.1:0-240 GCF_056755115.1 Rhizobium sp. SVR5-2C
TATCAATCGTGAGAGCAAAACCATTACCCTGGCAGAGCTGCGCGATGAAAAAGGGGAACTGCTGGTTCCTGAGCGCAAACTGCCGTATGACACGCTGGTCATGGCGCTGGGCAGTACCTCCAATGACTTCAACACACCAGGTGTAAAAGAGCACTGTATCTTCCTCGATAACCCACATCAGGCACGTCGTTTCCACCAGGAAATGCTGAACCTGTTCCTGAAGTACACCAGCAATATGGG
>NZ_JBNDHT010000556.1:0-240 GCF_056755115.1 Rhizobium sp. SVR5-2C
GGCAGTGATTGCTGAACAGGGGCTCGCCGGCAATCGAGTAGCGGATCGCGCCGCAAGCGCAGCCGCCGGTATAGGGCTTGTCCATCGCGAGGCTTCCTTACTTGTCTTCGCCCGAGATGGCATCGAGGCGCTGCAGCACCTTGACCCAGCCGTCGTTCATGTTGCGGTAAGCGGTATCGTTCTTCGGCGTCACGAAGCCGGAATGCACCACGCGCACGCGCGTCCCTGCCTCGACCGGTG
>NZ_JBNDHT010000557.1:0-239 GCF_056755115.1 Rhizobium sp. SVR5-2C
CCCCCCCCCCCCCCCCTCCCCCGAAAAAAAAACCCCCCACCCCAGATTACTACGCGTCTCGTGGGCTCGGAGATGTGTATAAGAGACAGGCATAGTTCAAAGCCTCGCGCACCCGCGCGTCTTTGAAGACGTCGCGGCGCATGTTCGGAACGAGTGCCTGAAGGATGCCGGTCGAGCGCAGCGGATTGGGCACATCCTCCTTCTCTGTCTCTTATACACATCTGACGCTGCCGACGACT
>NZ_JBNDHT010000558.1:0-239 GCF_056755115.1 Rhizobium sp. SVR5-2C
GTGATCGGCTTTCAATGGACGCGCAGAGGGCGTTTCTCCATGGAGACTAGAGTAGAGGTTCTCACGACCAGGAGGGCTGGACGTGCGGTTCACCGGCACTGGCCGGACGAGGTCAAGGCGCAGATCGTTTCGGAAAGCCTTCGTCCCGGCGCGACGGTGAACGAAGTGGCAGAGCGGCATGGCCTGAAGCCGACCCATCTGTCCACTTGGCGGACGATGGCGCGGCAGGGCAAGCTGGT
>NZ_JBNDHT010000559.1:0-239 GCF_056755115.1 Rhizobium sp. SVR5-2C
GCGGAGTCTTGGAGCCGCATCGGGTGATTGGCGTAGGAGTTCACCAGCTCCCGCGATAGCTTCCAGTGCAAGGCGCAGGGCGAGGTCCGCCGGCAGGCCAAGTTTACGGCCCGCTTCTGCCATACACTCGACGAGATAGAACACATAGACCGGACCGCTACCGGACAATGCCGTCACGGCATCGATATCCTACTCGGCCTGAACCCACTCACCAGGACCCGATACGCTGAGACGACACC
>NZ_JBNDHT010000560.1:0-239 GCF_056755115.1 Rhizobium sp. SVR5-2C
GTATACTATCGCCCGAGAACGAGTGCCCAACCCCGCCGGACAACATCGGCAGAAGCGACGCCCAAGGGCATGGCACCGATACCCGATCGCAGCGATATGGCCGGTGACGGCGGTCCATGTGCCGTTTGTTTCTGCGCGGCGGTCGTATGGCATGTCGCGGTCGTATGGTATGTCGTGGATGTCGGAAGACATGATGTCCGGTTTCGCTTGAAGCAACGGTGTGGTGCCTCTCAAGCACC
>NZ_JBNDHT010000561.1:0-239 GCF_056755115.1 Rhizobium sp. SVR5-2C
CTACGAGGGGGCGCCATTATCTTTTTGGGCCATTTGTCGGGCAAAATCGGCAGGGCCGATGAAACGTGTCGATCAGAAGACCTGACGGAGCACAAGGAACAGCATGAAGGCGAGCGCGATCGAGGCCGGCAGCGTCAGGATCCAGGCCATCAGCATGTTCCGCACGGTCGACCACTGCAGGCCGGAGCCATTCGCCGCCATGGTGCCGGCGACGCCCGAGGACAGGACGTGCGTGGTGG
>NZ_JBNDHT010000562.1:0-239 GCF_056755115.1 Rhizobium sp. SVR5-2C
TGCCTGCGCACGGCAGCCGCACGCTGGGCCTGGTGGTGCCGTCGCATGGCGACGACCTGCAGGCACCGCGCACGGCGGAAACCTGGCTGCGCCAGGAACTCGAACGCACCGCGTCCGCGTGGCGCGAAAAGCTCAATCGCGTGACGCTGCAGCTGCCCGCCCCCCAGCACGCCATCGTCGACACCGCCCGCAGCGCGCTCGCGCAGATGCTGATGTCGCGCGACGGCCCGGCACTGCAG
>NZ_JBNDHT010000563.1:0-239 GCF_056755115.1 Rhizobium sp. SVR5-2C
CCGCAGCTGGCTCTATCCTTTCGAGGCCAAGGGCGTTTCGATCGGCGAATTCCACATGCTGGATGCCACGACTGCCCTCGTCATCGAGCGTGACAACGGCGCCGACACGAAGGACAAGGCCTGCGCTGATCCGAAGCAGCCGAAGTCGGATTGCTTCGAGGCTCCGGCCGAGCTCAAGCGCGTCTACAAGGTCGAGTTCAACGATACCAACGCCGGCAAGGCCGTGCGCAAGATCGGCT
>NZ_JBNDHT010000564.1:0-239 GCF_056755115.1 Rhizobium sp. SVR5-2C
GAATACGAGAATTCCGCCCTCGGCTATCACCGCAAGTCCGCCTACAGCAAAGGTCCGCTGCTCGATCTCGAGGCGATCCGCAAGGAAGTGATGGAGAAGATTGAGAAATATGACATCCGCCCGCCGAACCCCCGTCTGGAGACAGACAATTTCTCCGGCGGTAACCAGCAGAAGATTGTCGGTGCCCGCGAAATCGAGCGCGGCCCGACGGCACTCATCATCGGCCAGCCGACGCGTGG
>NZ_JBNDHT010000565.1:0-239 GCF_056755115.1 Rhizobium sp. SVR5-2C
GGGGGGGGTGGGGAGGTTGGGAAGTTGTGGTGCGCTTGGTGGGGAGTTCAACGATTCCCAGAGACAGCCGACGGGGCAGCAATCATACGAAGGTATGGTCCGCTAGAACTGATGTCTAGCAAAAAACAATGATCGTACGATTGTTCCAGGCAGCGTTCGCTTCAATATCAACCCGTAAACATCGCTTTACGAGTTATGGAGAGACCGACGATGCCTGCCAGCACCGCTGTTCTCACGAA
>NZ_JBNDHT010000566.1:0-239 GCF_056755115.1 Rhizobium sp. SVR5-2C
CGGCTGAGGTCCTCGGCGGTCGCCCCGTGCTCGAGCTCGTCGACCGGCTCGATGCCGACCCGGCGCAGCAGCGACGTCGAGGCGCGGTCGAAGAGCAGGACGAACGGGCCGGCCAAGGTGAGGTAGGCGAGGGTGGTGCGGCTCAGGGCCCGCGCCAGGGGCACGGTGCGCGCGATGGCGAGGTTCTTCGGCGCGAGCTCCCCGAACACCATCTGGACGACGTTGGAGAAGACGAGCAC
>NZ_JBNDHT010000567.1:0-238 GCF_056755115.1 Rhizobium sp. SVR5-2C
GCCCGTGCCGCCGACGCTCTGGCGAAGGCTCAGAATATCCCTGTCGACCAGGCGCGTGCGAAGATCGATGAATACGAGGCAAACTACAGGGCATCCATCGATCAGGCAAAGCAGCAGGCTTTGGAGGCGGCACAGGCCACGACGGACGTCGTTTCCAGCGGCGCTCTGCTCGGCTTCCTCGCACTCGTTCTCGGCGTGATTGCAGCTTGGTTCGGCGGTGTGGCTGGCACGAAGCCAG
>NZ_JBNDHT010000568.1:0-238 GCF_056755115.1 Rhizobium sp. SVR5-2C
AAACTAAGGAATGGCTATGAATACGCTCTATCAACACCTGGCGGGTGAATCGCTGAGTGACGCGCTGGTGCGTCTTGAAGCTGAGATCAAAGTCCGTCCGGCCGATGCCGATCTCCGCGCCGCGTTTGTGCAGTTTTTGACCCTCAGTGGTAAATGGACGCGTGCCCTGACTCAGCTGAAAAGCTGGCTGGCACTTAAGCCCCAGGCTAAACCAACCGTTACCCTGCTGGAGCAGTCC
>NZ_JBNDHT010000569.1:0-238 GCF_056755115.1 Rhizobium sp. SVR5-2C
CCCCCCCCCCCCCCCCTCTCTCCACGCACGCCCCCCCCCCCCAGATTACTACGCGTCTCGTGGGCTCGGAGATGTGTATAAGAGACAGCTTCCATACCTCCAAGGAACAGGGGCTCGGCCTCGGCCTCGTCATTTCAAAGGACATCGTTGCGGACTACGGCGGCCGCATCGACGTCTCGAGCGGCGACCGGGGCACATGTTTCACCGTCTACCTTCTGACTGTCTCTTATACACACCT
>NZ_JBNDHT010000570.1:0-238 GCF_056755115.1 Rhizobium sp. SVR5-2C
CGCGCATTGCTCATGAAATGCTGCCTGCCGCTCGGCGTATCCAATGCGTCGGCCACAGCAAGCCAGGTGTTCCATTCGCGTCCATCGTCGCCGCGGAGCAGTACGTGGTCGCGCAGATCGCGGACCGAACGCAGCGCGCGGCTGTTCATAAGCGTCGGGCTGACGACCGGGAACAGCTGCAGGTTTGTCAAAAGGCGCGCCCAGCAGTCCGGCCAGGTGCTATCACCATAAAGGATGC
>NZ_JBNDHT010000571.1:0-238 GCF_056755115.1 Rhizobium sp. SVR5-2C
GAGCACGTGGACGCAGCCGAAACGTTGAATGACGGCGCGTTCGAGGGCTTCCAGCGACGTCTTGTCGGAAACGTCCGTTTCGACAGCCATCACATGTCCCTGCCCTGCAATGGCTTCAAGCTCGCCGCGAGCCTTCGCAAGCCTGTCGCCGCCGAGATCGGCAACGACGACGTTCATGCCTGCCCTGGCGCGATGTTTCGCCGCTGCAAGGCCGATGCCGGATGCGCCACCGGTAATC
>NZ_JBNDHT010000572.1:0-238 GCF_056755115.1 Rhizobium sp. SVR5-2C
GTTCAAAGGCTTCTTCCCACGCACCGCCCGGCCGGTAATCAACATGATCCACGTTTCGTGCGGCATCTCTGTGCTGGTGTTGATGGTGACGCGTTTAGTGGTTCGCCTTAAATTCCGCGCACCGCCGATTGAACCGAAGCCAAAACCGATGGTGACCGGGCTGTCCCATCTTGGTCATCTGGTGGTGTATCTGCTGTTCATCGCGTTGCCGCTGATTGGTATTGTCATGATGTATAAC
>NZ_JBNDHT010000573.1:0-238 GCF_056755115.1 Rhizobium sp. SVR5-2C
GCGCTCTTGATGTCAGTCCAGCGGTTTAGCACGTCGAGTTTCTCACGCGCTTCGGCAACGGTCCTGCCGATGACAGGCAGGAAGCCCGGCATGACTGCGACGTCATCGGGGCTGCGCCCAAAGCCGACCACCCTGCTCTTCAGGCTCTTGTAGAAGGCCTGCGCCTCGTCGAGGCTCTGCTGGGCGGTGAAGACGATATCGGCAGTGCGGGCGGCAAGATCCTGGCCTGGACCCGAGG
>NZ_JBNDHT010000574.1:0-238 GCF_056755115.1 Rhizobium sp. SVR5-2C
TAGCAGATGGGGCATCTTGGCCACGTTGGCTATAACAAATCCGCCCTCGACATCCTTACCCAGGCCGACGACCAGCGGATTGTGATCATTGCGAGCCTTCGAAGAGCGCAGCACGTCGCCCAAGGAGACGACCTCCTTGTCCCGGTTTGGAATCTCAATACCGATAGCGGATTTTCCAGGAATCGGCGACAGGATACGCACGTCGGGAGAAGCAACAGCGTAAGCGATATTCTTACTC
>NZ_JBNDHT010000575.1:0-237 GCF_056755115.1 Rhizobium sp. SVR5-2C
CGTCTGGCTCCGGCAACGCAGGCAGCTCTGGGCCTCCTGGCCTGCCTTGGGAATGTCGCCGAGGCGGCTACACTCACTTTGGTGCACTGTGGTAGCGAGGAGGCTATCCATGCGCTCATCTGGGACGCCGTCCGGGCCGGCCTGGTCCTGCGCTTGGACAGCACTTACGCCTTCCTGCACGACCGCATTCAGGAGGCAGCCTATGCGCTCATCCCCGAGGGGGAGCGGGCCATGGCG
>NZ_JBNDHT010000576.1:0-237 GCF_056755115.1 Rhizobium sp. SVR5-2C
GCACCATGACGACAGCGCCTGTTCACGGCGTTCTGCCTGATAGGTGTGATCAAGGAACCACAGTGCGAGGAGTGCGAAGATGACCAATGTCAGAACAGTGACCGTCTTACCCTTGTTGTCGAGTTCTTGATGAAGCATATCGCCCAACTCCCACTGAGCTTCAGCTGCCGCCAGCACACGCAGTATCTCTTCTCCGCCTTGGTCAGCTATAGTCCATCCGCACCGGGAACCGATCCG
>NZ_JBNDHT010000577.1:0-237 GCF_056755115.1 Rhizobium sp. SVR5-2C
ACTAGTCGTCGGCAGCGTCAGATGTGTATAAGAGACAGTCGCTGTTGCGGGTGTTGGAATCGAGAACGGCATTGCGGGTGACCGCCGCCATGCGCAGACGATGATCAAGGCGGCGGGTGAGCACTTCGGCGAGGATGGTCAGCCCTGCCACTGTCTCTTATACACATCTCCGAGCCCACGAGACGCGTAGTAGTCTGGGGGGGGGGTGGGGGTTTGGGGGGGGGGGGGGGGGGGGGG
>NZ_JBNDHT010000578.1:0-237 GCF_056755115.1 Rhizobium sp. SVR5-2C
GTTCAGGACGCCCCATCAGCCGAACCGTCATTGGCGGAGCCTGAACGCTACAAGGCTGATCTCAGCGCTCATCTCGAGGCCGCAAAACACCATTACAACAACGAAATCGAGATGTTTAAGTCCGTCATCGTGGCGGGCCAGAATGCGATCCGAACTATGGTCAACATAAACGGCGGCGCTTCAGTTGCGTTGCTTGCCTTCATCGGCCACTTGGCGGCGATCAAATCGCCATTTATC
>NZ_JBNDHT010000579.1:0-237 GCF_056755115.1 Rhizobium sp. SVR5-2C
AACCAGGAGATCGGCCGGCGGCCGATCGCAGCCTTCGGCAATTCCGATGGGGGTCTCGAAATGTTGCAATGGACGACGATGGGCGGTGCGCCTGCACGCCTCGGCGTGCTGATCCCTCACACCGACGCGGATCGCGAATATGCCTACGACCGTGACACTGCATTCGGCCGCCTCGACAAGGCGCTCGATGCGGCGGCGATAACCGGATGGACCGTGGTCGACCGGAAGAGCGACTGG
>NZ_JBNDHT010000580.1:0-237 GCF_056755115.1 Rhizobium sp. SVR5-2C
GGGGGGGGTTCGACGGTTCCTCGATCGGCGGCTGGAAGGCGATCAATGAGTCCGACATGGTGCTGATGCAGGATACGGAAACGGTTCACATGGACCCTTCCTTCGCGCAGTCTACCATGGTCATCGTCTGCGATATTCTGGATCCGGTTTCGGGCGAAGCCTATAGCCGCGATCCGCGCTGCACCGCCAAGAAAGCTGAAGCCCATCCCAAGGCATCCGGCATCGGCGACACCACCC
>NZ_JBNDHT010000581.1:0-237 GCF_056755115.1 Rhizobium sp. SVR5-2C
GTGCTGTACCGCGTCAATCATGGCGGCCATCGCATGCCCGGATCTTCTTCGGATGCACGCTTCCCCAGGGTCGCGACGAAGATGCGGGGGCCGCAGAACAGCGACATCGACGGCGCCGAGACGATCTGGGCTTTTTTCAGTCAGTTTCCGTAAGTGCCGCATGTGCGGCGGTGACGCATGCACCGCAGATAACGCATGCGTGCCGGGGGTGGCACCGCGAAGGGCTCTGGGCTAGAC
>NZ_JBNDHT010000582.1:0-237 GCF_056755115.1 Rhizobium sp. SVR5-2C
GCCTGCACCACGCTGTCCTGCGCCGAGCGCAGCTCGCCGGTGTAGTGGGCGACCAGGCGTTCCAGTTCGGCACGGCTCTGCAGCCGGTGCTGGATCAGGCGACGGCGCTGCTGCAGGAACAGCCCCAGCAGGATCAGCGGCGCCCAGGCTCCCGCGGCCACGGCGGCGGCCAGGCGCGCGGTGGCGAGGCTGCCGGCGGGGTTGCGCAGCAGGTGCAGCGACCAGCCTTCCAGCGGC
>NZ_JBNDHT010000583.1:0-237 GCF_056755115.1 Rhizobium sp. SVR5-2C
GTCCAATATGCCAAGGCGATGGGGCTCAACGTTATCGCCGTCGATATCGATGATGAAAAACTCGATCTTGCGAAATCTCTCGGTGCTTCGCTTGCCGTGAATGCCCGTAAGGACGACCCGATCGCCTTTGTGAAGAAGGAGGTTGGCGGCGCCCAGGGCGTGCTGGTTACGGCTGTCTCACCCAAAGCCTTTGAACAGGCTCTCGGCATGGTCGGCCGCGGCGGCACAGTGTCCCTC
>NZ_JBNDHT010000584.1:0-237 GCF_056755115.1 Rhizobium sp. SVR5-2C
GTCCTGAAGCTTTCGGAGACCGACAGTCTTCTCGTGACGTTCTGCGTTGCCCTATCGAACTTCTTCTGGCTGCCGGTCATGGGCGCTGTTTCCGACCGCATCGGCCGCAAGCCCGTACTCGTGGTCTTTTCGGCGCTCTCGCTCGTGACAGCCTACCCGGCCATCGCCTGGCTCGTCGCCGCACCGAGCTTCGAGCGCATGCTGATCGCCGAACTCTGGCTCAGCTTCCTCTATGCC
>NZ_JBNDHT010000585.1:0-237 GCF_056755115.1 Rhizobium sp. SVR5-2C
GGTAAGAGGAGCGAACAAATGGGCCGCAGGCTGCGTGGGTAAAGCCCATCGCCATCGCTTCGGCTTTCATCTCATCAAACTCATCCGGGCTCACGTAGCGCTGCACGGGCAGGTGGTGGCGACTTGGCTGCAGATACTGTCCCAGCGTCAGCATGGTCACACCGTGGCGGCGCAGATCGCGCATCACTTCGATGATCTCAGCATTCGTTTCACCGAGACCAACCATCAGGCCTGACT
>NZ_JBNDHT010000586.1:0-237 GCF_056755115.1 Rhizobium sp. SVR5-2C
GCGTTACCAAGCTCGCCCGCGGTCGGATAAAGGAACACATCGACCATCTCGACATGCTGAAGTCGCAGGTCGGCTGATCGTCTTGCAGACATCGCCCAGAAGGCCGGAGCGAACTCTGCCCTTCTTCGTTATCATCGTTCCGGCACTCTCGTGATCTGTTCTCATTACCGGCTGTCTCTTATACACATCTCCGAGCCCACGAGACGCGGAGTAATCTGGTGTTGGGGTTTCTTTCTT
>NZ_JBNDHT010000587.1:0-237 GCF_056755115.1 Rhizobium sp. SVR5-2C
GCCAGCGTCAGATGGCGGCTGGTCCGCGCCTGTCGAGCGTTGCAGCACAAATTGCTGCCGCGAGCGCGAGTGACGCGGGGCCCAGCAATACGCCGAGCAAGACATCGAAGCTCGCCGAACCGTCAAGAACCGGACCGGCAATCGCGGCAATGACTGCACCACCTCCGACACTCATCGCCGCTACCAACCCCGCCGCGGTGCCTACCAGATCGGGACGCACCGAGAGCACACCGGCAT
>NZ_JBNDHT010000588.1:0-237 GCF_056755115.1 Rhizobium sp. SVR5-2C
ATCCTGGCGCTTTGCACGCTGCTGATTGCAAGCTTCTTCGGCTGGGCGACGATTGTCAGAATTGACGAGATCGCCCGAGGCGAAGGCAGGGTCATTCCCGTTTCAGAGACCCAGATCATCCAGTCGTCGGAACCCGGCGTCGTCCAGCAGATTGCGGTGATACTCGGCCAGGTCGTCCGCAAGGGGCAGCTGCTGGTGCAGCTCGACAATACGACCACGACATCGACGCGCGGGGAA
>NZ_JBNDHT010000589.1:0-236 GCF_056755115.1 Rhizobium sp. SVR5-2C
GTTGGCCAGGACGTCGTCACCCGCAGCCTGACCGAAACGGATGCCGCCCTGACGACGCAGGGCGATCTGAAGGTGCATGACGCCGACATGACGGATGTCGTCACCGCCAAGGTGCTCTCCGTCTCCGGCGGCGGTGCGGGTTACAATCCGGCAGCGGCCGGCGCGATCGACTTCCTGCACCTGTCGACCAATCCGGTCGTCAACGGCAATTCGGACGGCACGCTGCACTGGACCTT
>NZ_JBNDHT010000590.1:0-236 GCF_056755115.1 Rhizobium sp. SVR5-2C
GAATGCTGGATCGCATTTTGCGAAAAGCCGGCTTTCGCGGAGGCGAAATATACGCGATCGACGATCGTGAGATCAACGCGACCAGTTTCCTCATTCAATGCTTCCAGATGGGGGTCATTGACGAGACCGCACTGAAATCCGCACTGAAAATGTATCTCACAACGCAGCTGAGCTCAGGCCCGCTTCCCTTAGCCAGGGAAGACGGTTCACTTGCCAGATGGCAGGACGATGGTGGC
>NZ_JBNDHT010000591.1:0-236 GCF_056755115.1 Rhizobium sp. SVR5-2C
GTCTATCGACAGCCACGGCACCAGCCGAGGCTGTTGCCGTGGGCAGATCCAAAATGGCTGCGCTACCAGAAGACACCTTTGAGCGCGACATAGAGAATGAACGCCAGACTCAGTGCTGGTGTTGATTTGACGAGAAAGTCCATGTAGCGAAACCGCCGCGCGGCTCGCATCAGATTGTCCTTGGAGTAGATAATGGAGGCGGAAGACATGTCGTCCTCCTTTGTTGGGGCTGGAAC
>NZ_JBNDHT010000592.1:0-215 GCF_056755115.1 Rhizobium sp. SVR5-2C
CCCCCCCCCCCCCCCTCACCACAAAAAAACCCCCCCCCCCAGATTACTACGCGTCTCGTGGGCTCGGAGATGTGTATAAGAGACAGGTCTCACCAAGTCGACACCACGAACGGTTGCGACATGTCCTTTTTGCGGGGGACGACGCTAAACTGCTCACCGAAGGTCAGCATGTCGGGCTGTCTCTTATACACATCTGACGCTGCCGACGACTAGTC
>NZ_JBNDHT010000593.1:0-236 GCF_056755115.1 Rhizobium sp. SVR5-2C
CGCCTGGCGTTGAATAGACCCCGCCACTGCCGATGGCTGCCAGGGTGTTATTACACGGGCTTGCGCCTTTCTCTGCCACCATCAGGCGTCGGCACTGATCCGGAGAAGGGGTAAAGGTGGTGTCCTTCATGCCGAGCGGGCGCGTTATCTGCTCTTCAAAGAGCTGCGGGTAAGGTTTGCCTGCTGCCGTCGAGAGCGCATCTGCCAGCAGGTCAAACGCCAGGTTTGAGTAAGAT
>NZ_JBNDHT010000594.1:0-236 GCF_056755115.1 Rhizobium sp. SVR5-2C
CGGATACGCCGGTGTGGGTCCAGTCACTGCGTGTTGCGGGAACATGACCTTTCCAGTCCGCCTTTTGAGCCGCCGCTTTCTTTTCGTCTTCAGCGATATACACAACCGCGCTGAAAGCGCCGCTGTTGTCGCGATGTGAAGAGTCACTGACCACGAGAATCAGCTCGCCGTCTTCCGGTACCGACCACTGGTAAACACCACTGCCAACGTCATAGCTTTTTCCGGATGCACTGAAT
>NZ_JBNDHT010000595.1:0-236 GCF_056755115.1 Rhizobium sp. SVR5-2C
GGGTAAGTCACGCCATCGATGACATCGAAGTTGTAGGACGGGAAATCCTTGTTGAGCAGCGCCGCGTCCTTGGCGCCCGGCTTAATCTCTTTGAACATGCCGGCAGGCATTTCCAGCCAGTTTTTCACCTGTTCGCCGGTCACGACAACCGCCTGGCCGGTGTTCGGATAGAGATGGAGGTCAGCAACATTCTCGATCGACACGTCGCCGGCAGGAACATCGGTGTAGTAATCGGC
>NZ_JBNDHT010000596.1:0-236 GCF_056755115.1 Rhizobium sp. SVR5-2C
CGTCCGGTCCCGATGACAACGATCGCGACCATTCTCGGTGGCGTTCCGCTGGTCTTCGCGCATGGAGCGTGCGTGAAAACGCGTATTGCGCTTGGCTGGGTCATCGTCGGCGGATTGGGTTTCGCGACGCTGGCCACGCTCTTCATCACGCCGGTCGCGTATTTCCTCATCGCGCGTTTTTTCACGCCTCATGCTCACGAAGAGGCCCGGCTGAACGAGGAAATGGCTGTTGCGAC
>NZ_JBNDHT010000597.1:0-236 GCF_056755115.1 Rhizobium sp. SVR5-2C
GGGCCTGCTATATCCTGTTGACGAAGAAAGTCGGAGCGGCGTTCAGGGGGCTGGAAGTCCTCTCGATTTCGCTGATCGTCGCAGCGGTCGTGGCAACTCCTTTCTGTTTTGCCGGCGCGGTCCCGAATCTTGATGGCTACGGCCCTATCGAAATGGCGGGTCTGGCGACCCTGGTTCCGCTCCTGCCATACACGTTGGAAATGGTCGCGCTCAGGCGGATGACGACGACCTCATCC
>NZ_JBNDHT010000598.1:0-236 GCF_056755115.1 Rhizobium sp. SVR5-2C
GGGTGATGGACCCGGAAGTCAGGGTGCTAGCGGCAAAGGTCTCTTATGAGATCGATCCGAACGATCCTTATCCGCGCAATTTTACCGGACATCCCAAGGCAGTTTTGAAAGACGGGACCATGCGCGAATTCCGCCAGCCTCATATGCGTGGCGGCGCCCAGGAGCCACTGCCCGAAAGCGAACTGCTGTCGAAGTTCGAGGCCAATCTCCGCTTCGGTGGCTTTGCAGGCGGTGCG
>NZ_JBNDHT010000599.1:0-236 GCF_056755115.1 Rhizobium sp. SVR5-2C
TCGCCGCCTACGTCGAGGCCAAGCAGAGCCAGAACGTCCTCGATTAAGACGACTTGCTGCTTTACTGGGCACAGATGGTTGCCGAACCGATGATCACCGGGGATATCGGCAGCCGCTTCGACCATGTGCTCGTTGACGAGTACCAGGACACGACCCCCTTGCAGTCTTCTATCCTGCGGGCGGCGAATCCCGGAGGCCACGGGCTGCTCGTCGTCGGGGACGATGCACAATCGATC
>NZ_JBNDHT010000600.1:0-236 GCF_056755115.1 Rhizobium sp. SVR5-2C
CAGCCTCATGATGAATGCTTTCTCGGAAAAGAAAGCCAAGATTATGCTCACGGATATGGTAAACCAAAGCGAAGTAGACGAGCAAAACTGCTACCGTTTTATTTTCGCGGGATCGATGTCAGCGATCGGGAACCCACCTGGCCAGGACATCAACGTAGACCCCATCGACCGATGCTTAGATCACCTCTCGATGGCGTCGGTACTGTTACGAAGACTGGAAGAACGAAAACCTCCCC
>NZ_JBNDHT010000601.1:0-236 GCF_056755115.1 Rhizobium sp. SVR5-2C
GGGCATGCGCAGATAGCGTTGATCGATCTCTTCTCTCAGCACGTCAGGGCCGTATCTGTCCGGTGCCGCGCACGCGATATTTGAAGGAGGTCAGCTGTTCGACGCCGACAGGTCCGCGAGCATGCATCTTGCCGGTGGCGATGCCGATTTCCGCGCCCATGCCGAATTCGCCGCCATCGGCGAACTGCGTCTAGGCATTGTGCAAGAGGATCGCCGAATCGATCTCGGTGAGGAGG
>NZ_JBNDHT010000602.1:0-236 GCF_056755115.1 Rhizobium sp. SVR5-2C
CTCCTCCACCCACTCGGGCTGGACGGCGGCAACTGTCCTGGCCCACAGCCGAGAGGTCTCCACGAGCTCAACAGCCACGACAAGTTCGGGCGACTTACGCGCCAGCAGCGATCCGGGATTAATGGCGAACTTCGTGCCGCGAGCACCGAGGTATTCCTGAGGCCCGGGGCGCTGGCCGTGCCGTTTGGCCGGCTGCCGGACCTGGACCAGCCCGATGTGAGACAACAGTCCCGAGA
>NZ_JBNDHT010000603.1:0-235 GCF_056755115.1 Rhizobium sp. SVR5-2C
GGTCGAGGACGAGCACGAACCAGGGGTTCCCTGGTGCACGACCGAAGGGCGCCGTCCCATCCGGCTCCTGCTCAAGTCCGGCAACTTCGGCTCGAGCCGACTGCTCGTGGAGGCCGCCACATGAGGCCTCGTGGAGAAGGGACGCTCGCCGCAGCCGAGGGCATCGCCAGGCTCGGGGCGTCGATCTTCGCCCGTGGCCTCACTCCCGGCCGCACCGGGAACCTCAGCTGCCGGG
>NZ_JBNDHT010000604.1:0-235 GCF_056755115.1 Rhizobium sp. SVR5-2C
GGCCGATTTCTCCTACGGCTGGAACGCGCAGACCGGCGAGTACGGTGATCTCTACGCTCAGGGCGTCATTGATCCGGCCAAGGTCGTGCGCACCGCGCTCCAGGATGCTGCTTCGGCTGTCTCTTATACACATCTCCGAGCCCACGAGACGCGTAGTAATCTGGGGGGGGGTGGTCTTTTTTTGGGGGGGGGGGGGGGGGGGGGGGGGGGGGGGGGGGGGGGGGGGGGGGGGGGG
>NZ_JBNDHT010000605.1:0-208 GCF_056755115.1 Rhizobium sp. SVR5-2C
GACTAGTCGTCGGCAGCGTCAGATGTGTATAAGAGACAGGTCGGTGACACCGTCGCGCTGCGGGCCGCCAAGGCCGGCGAAATGACCTCGATCCTTCAGGATGCCCGCGCCCAGGCGCAGGGCCTGTCTCTTATACACATCTCCGAGCCCACGAGACGCGTAGTAATCTGGGGGGGCGGTCTTTTCTTTGGGAAGAGGGGGGGGGGGG
>NZ_JBNDHT010000606.1:0-235 GCF_056755115.1 Rhizobium sp. SVR5-2C
CCCCCCCCCCCCCCCCCCCCCCCCCCCCCCCCCTCCCCCCAACAAAAAAAACCCCCCCCCAGATTACTACGCGTCTCGTGGGCTCGGAGATGTGTATAAGAGACAGTGCTTTTCCTTATCGGACGAAGTTTGTGGGCGGATATGCTGCTGCGCAGGACTGTAAATGATGGAATTGCCAAATCAGTTCTATCGCTGATCCCGTGGAACAAGAGATTGCGTCGTTGTAATCCTTCCG
>NZ_JBNDHT010000607.1:0-235 GCF_056755115.1 Rhizobium sp. SVR5-2C
TGGCAGGATTGAGCGTCTGGCCACGCCCTTCTCTTTGAAGTTTGCCTCAGCTTTCTTGACCTCTTGGGCGCTGACAACACAGTCGTAGCAGTCCACTGGCGGGAAGTGCGTCCAGATCCGGGTCCCGTCGATGCCCTCCCACCAGAAGGTGTGGTGGGGAAGCGTGTTCGCCGTGTTCCAGCTGAGTTTCTGAGTAAAGAACCAGCGCATGCCAGCAAGTCGAGCAATCTGAGGC
>NZ_JBNDHT010000608.1:0-235 GCF_056755115.1 Rhizobium sp. SVR5-2C
TTCCAAAACTCTCAAACTGGATTCCTTTTTGGGCGTTCTTAGTCCCTATTGCGCGTAAATAGCGACATTACGTGCGACACCTCGCGCTGTCGCACCGATTCATATTGCCTTCCGCACACAAGACGAACGTCGGCACCCGAGAAGCGTCAATTTCGCGGTTCAATGGCTGGCCTACATGCTCCCCTGTCAACGCTTCACGCACAGCCTCACGGCTGCCCGCGCATGACTCGGGGAC
>NZ_JBNDHT010000609.1:0-235 GCF_056755115.1 Rhizobium sp. SVR5-2C
ACGCCGGATACTCCGACGCTAATTCCGACCACCCCGCGAGTGAAAGCGATACTCTGGTCGCTGGTCGCCGGGATGGCCGTGCTCGTGATGACCGCGATGTTTGCCTCCGATGTGCTTTGAACCTCCCAACAAGAACCACTTGAAAGACCCGCGACCCGACGCACAGCTTGGGGATGTTCGATAGCCAAGCAGCCGGGGGTGGACACCGCATTCAGCGATGCCCACACCTGTAACC
>NZ_JBNDHT010000610.1:0-235 GCF_056755115.1 Rhizobium sp. SVR5-2C
CGCGATCCACCTCAACCAGACCTCGGTGAAGCCCGAGCTTCGTGAAGCGTTTCGGAACAAGAACCTCCGCATCGCCCTTAGGTATGCCATCAACCGGCAGGACGCCATCGACCTGATCTTTGCCGGGCAGGGTGAGCCCTACCAGATCGCGCCACGGCCGGAATCCGAATTCTATAATGAGAAATTCGCAAAACAGTACACCGAACACGATCCGGATCTTGCGAACAAGATGCTG
>NZ_JBNDHT010000611.1:0-235 GCF_056755115.1 Rhizobium sp. SVR5-2C
GTCGTGGGCTCGATCGCCGGGCAGTTCCTGATCGGTTTCGGCCTGGCATTAGTCTTCTGGGTCAATTTCCACGGCGCCTCATGGCTGCGGGGCCTCTTCCTCGTCTCCTGGGTCATGCCCGGCCTGGTCGTCGGCGCAATCTGGAACTGGATCCTTTACGGTGACTTCGGTGTCCTCAAATTCATCCTGAAGGAAAGCGGTATCATCTCGGGCAATATCTTCTGGCGATCGGACC
>NZ_JBNDHT010000612.1:0-234 GCF_056755115.1 Rhizobium sp. SVR5-2C
GAGAGGATACAAAATCTTGCCCTTGGCCATCGGCCAAGGCTTAGATTTTGTTGGTGAGGGGGAGCGACCCCGCGCATGACAAACGCCGAAAACCCAGCAAAATCAATGGCCGCCGACCCATCTCATCGGCGCCTACCGAACCTGTGACATCATCCTTCCGTTCCGTCACGGATACACCGCGAGGCGTCGCGGCGAGACGGGACCGGCGCCGGCTGCAGGAGAACGACGTAAGCT
>NZ_JBNDHT010000613.1:0-233 GCF_056755115.1 Rhizobium sp. SVR5-2C
GGTGTAGGACAGGCACGGCATTTCAGGCAATTCGAGCGCCTGGCGCATATTCATAATACCGACTGCACGGCGGCCATTTGCGCTTTCGAGGCTGACTTCAACAATACAGTGCGCTCTCTATTCCTGTCTCTTATACACATCTCCGAGCCCACGAGACGCGTAGTAATCTGGGGGGGGGGGGTTTTGTTGTGAAGGGGGGGGGGGGGGGGGGGGGGGGGGGGGGGGGGGGGGGG
>NZ_JBNDHT010000614.1:0-234 GCF_056755115.1 Rhizobium sp. SVR5-2C
CGCCTACATAGGGAACCGGCTTGACGGTCGGCTTGGTCGGATCCGCGGAGTTGATGCTGTCGAGCGTCATCTTCGCGAACGGAGCAGCCTTCTGGTATTCCGGATTGCTGTAGAGCTGTCTCTTATACACATCTCCGAGCCCACGAGACGCGTAGTAATCTGGGGGGGGGGGGTTTTGTTTGCGGAGGGGGGGGGGGGGGGGGGGGGGGGGGGGGGGGGGGGGGGGGGGGGGGG
>NZ_JBNDHT010000615.1:0-234 GCF_056755115.1 Rhizobium sp. SVR5-2C
GTCCGGCGACCGGCGGCAGAGCGGGATCAAGGATATCCTTCTCGTCCGCAGGCAGTTTCCACACAGAGACGCGCCGATTCTGCCCAGACGTACCGTATGAAAAGAGCACGTGTGCCGTTGTGACGCCAGCAAAAACGCCGCCGCCGTCATCGAAGTAGTTCTGGCAAGAACCGTCTTCTAGGCCACCATTCGAATAGAACAAAGTCCCGTTGTTGTTCTCGTTCTTGCGAATGA
>NZ_JBNDHT010000616.1:0-234 GCF_056755115.1 Rhizobium sp. SVR5-2C
GGTGAGGAATTGGCGGCTGTCACGCTCGTAAGCATCGAGGGTATGTTCCGAAAGGCGCCGTTAGCTCCTAAGGTTTTCCAGCCAGGCGCTACGTTCCGCCATCAGGTGCGGGTCGGCGATAATCAGGAGTTTGTTCACGGCGCTGGCCTTGATTTTGCTATTGCCTTGGCCAATTCTGAGGGGCGACCAGCTAGGGAATTGCTAATATCGGCGAAGCGCTTGTCATGCATCCAT
>NZ_JBNDHT010000617.1:0-234 GCF_056755115.1 Rhizobium sp. SVR5-2C
ATAACTCCCAAATCAGCACGACCTTCCGCGATGGCCAGTGCAATCTCAGTGCTTGGGCGTTCATGGAGGTCGATAGAAAGATCGGGATAGGCTATCAAGAACCTGCCGAGTTGATGCGGCAGAAACGAAACCAACCCAGCCTTGTTGGACAAGAGCCTGATGCGCCCTTTCAGGCCAGCGCCGTAGGTGCGCAGTTCTCCACGTATTTGCTCCACCTGGTCCAGGATCAAACGG
>NZ_JBNDHT010000618.1:0-234 GCF_056755115.1 Rhizobium sp. SVR5-2C
GAACATTTCAAGCAGGCCCTTGTTCATCTCGCGGCTCTCGTGGCGCACGGGAGATTCCAGTGCCGCCGTCAGCGTCTCGCGGCTTTCGTACATGGTGGACAGGACCATCGGATAAGACGGCGCGCCCTCGTCGCGTTCAAGGGCGTAAAGTACGCGCACTTCCTTGACGCCCGGAAAAGCCCGCCAGATGGGCATCAGCTTCTCGGCGACATAGAGCCTGAAGGCCTCTTCTTG
>NZ_JBNDHT010000619.1:0-234 GCF_056755115.1 Rhizobium sp. SVR5-2C
CGTCAGCACTGATCTGCCTCGCCCCTGGTAGCGAAGAGGCAGAAGCCGTCACCACCATTGATTTGATGGTGCGTGGCGGCATTAACGTGACCACCGCCAGCGTCGCCAGCGACGGTAATCTGACCATCACCTGTTCACGCGGCGTAAAAATCCTCGCCGATGCACCGCTTGTGCAGGTGGCCGACGGGGATTACGACATCATCGTACTGCCGGGCGGCCTGAAGGGTGCGGAGT
>NZ_JBNDHT010000620.1:0-234 GCF_056755115.1 Rhizobium sp. SVR5-2C
TCTCAAATTTCACCGTGCTGCCGGAGATCGCAGTAGCCAAGGTCAATCCGGATGCCCCCTTCGACAAGATCTGCTAAATCGGCTGCGGCGTGACGACCGGTATCGGCGTTGTCCTGAACACCGCCAAGGTCGAAGAAGGCGCGACGGCGTTCTTGTTCGGGCTGGGAGGTATCGGTTTGACCGTCATCCAGGGCCTCCGCCTTGCCGGCGCCGACATGATCATCGGTGTCGACA
>NZ_JBNDHT010000621.1:0-234 GCF_056755115.1 Rhizobium sp. SVR5-2C
TACGAAGAGCGCGTGCTGGCCCGGTACGATCGTGCCTTTGTGGAGACGCTCTTCGGGCAGGCCCATAGCCGTGGTTTTCGTTTCCAGACGTTTCTTGGCGCATGGAAGTTTTACACCAGCTATACCCTGAAAACGTTCGACGGCAAACGCTATCTTGAAAGCTTCGAGGACCGCGTGGTGATGGTTGCCCTGACGCTCGCGCAGGGCGATGAAACGCTGGCAGAACGCCTGATG
>NZ_JBNDHT010000622.1:0-234 GCF_056755115.1 Rhizobium sp. SVR5-2C
CTGCAGGAAAGCTATCGAGTCGACCGTTTCCGGGCGCGATCGGGCGAGCGGGTGTTGTTCGAGCTCGATCCCGGCAGGGTGGCCGGAGAATTCCACGTGATCCAGATCTTGGCGCAGGGGCATACCGAGCGCCTACTGCTCGGCAAACTGTCGGACTACGAGGTCGAGCCGGAATGGCAGACGGTACTGGAACGCGGTGAAGGCAGCATGGAGAAGCCGCATGTGGTGCTGCGC
>NZ_JBNDHT010000623.1:0-233 GCF_056755115.1 Rhizobium sp. SVR5-2C
GAGGAGAACATGCTGGAGAGCTGGTCGTCACTCGACTGGCTGCCCTGAGGCGGCGGAGGAGGAGGCTGCTGGCCCGACTGCATGGCGCTTGCCAGCTGCGATTCGGTAAGCGAGCCGGTGTTCTTCGTGTCGAAGCTTTTGAACAACTGCGTTGCCTGGTCCTCGCTGACATCGGACGGACGAGCGGCAACGAATTCCGCCTCGCTGATATTGCCATCGCCATTGGTATCCAT
>NZ_JBNDHT010000624.1:0-233 GCF_056755115.1 Rhizobium sp. SVR5-2C
CGATGACGTCGGCTTCCATCATTACGCGCTGCGCACGCAGTGTCAGCAGGTCTTCGGCGCCCGGGCCTGCGCCGACCAGCCACACGCAACCTTCGACTTCCCGCGAAGTCTGCAGCAGGCTGTCGGCGGCCTGCTCGGCCTGCTTGACATGACCGGCATTGACGGCATCGGCAACGGAGCCGGAAAAGAAGCGCCGCCAGAAGACACGGCGTGCGACGCCGCGCGGCACGAGG
>NZ_JBNDHT010000625.1:0-233 GCF_056755115.1 Rhizobium sp. SVR5-2C
TATCGAGGCCGGCGAAGGCCGATACGAGCATGAACAGCGTCGAGCGCGGCAGGTGAAAATTGGTCATCAGCATGTCGACGGCCTTGAAGCGGTAGCCGGGCGTGATGAAGATACCGGTGGCACCCTGCCAGGGCTGGATGGTGCCGTCGTCATCGGCAGCACTTTCGATCAATCGCAGCGACGTCGTCCCGACGCAGATGATGCGTCCGCCCCTCGCCTTCACGGCATTGAGC
>NZ_JBNDHT010000626.1:0-233 GCF_056755115.1 Rhizobium sp. SVR5-2C
GAAAGATGTCGTCTTCCCGCTCGTGGCCGCCCTGGATCGACGTCGATGCGCCAAGACGCAACTCATCGAATATCCGGTCCTGCACATAGGCAGATGCCGAGACCTCGGTGACGTCAGCCAGCAGCGCCAACAAGACGATACCCATGGAATGCAATACGCAGTCGCGATTAATTATCGCCATCCGCCGCTCTCCTTGCTCCGCACAATCGCGCGCCACGAGGGAGTGGTAGCAT
>NZ_JBNDHT010000627.1:0-233 GCF_056755115.1 Rhizobium sp. SVR5-2C
GATGAAGGCGGAAACCTACGACCCCCATGCGATCCCCGAGGTCGCCGTCAACGAGTCCGCACGGTGCTGCACAGGTCCGGGCGGGCTGCGGCCCATCTTCGAAGTCTACCGCCAGGCGTTCAAGAACCAGGCGTTCACCAAGGCTAAGGCGGCCGACAAGCTCAAGATGTCGCTCCTCGTAATCGGTGCAGAGCACCTTACGGGCGACTTCGGTCAGAAGCAGGCACGGCTGT
>NZ_JBNDHT010000628.1:0-233 GCF_056755115.1 Rhizobium sp. SVR5-2C
CCGCTTGCCGAGGCTAAGCAGCAGGTGATTGTCCTCGACGATGAGGAAGCGGTGTTCCGGCAAGACGACGCGGGCAGAGGCAATCGCAAGTTCGCGCGAGCGGTCGAAGACCGGCACGAGAACCTCCTGATCAGCAGGCCTGACAGCGCGTATGGTAGCGAGGAAGCCGCGGACATCGAAGGTTTCCGTGATGCCCTTGCTGGCGAGCAGGCCGCGATCGATGAGGATTGCGT
>NZ_JBNDHT010000629.1:0-233 GCF_056755115.1 Rhizobium sp. SVR5-2C
CCAGCGTGCGGCGGCCGAACAGCAGGCCGGACTCCAGCGTTTTGCGCAGTTCGTAATCGACATTGAGGTTTTTGAGCGCAATCGAATGGATGCGGTCATAGGAGCGCACGAAGAGCTTGGCATGCGGATATTCGGCTTGCACCAGCTCCACCACCTTATCGGTGATCTCTCGCTTTTGTGTGCAGACACTAACGATCTTGGCTCCGTCGATTCCGGCAGAGCGCAGCACGTCC
>NZ_JBNDHT010000630.1:0-233 GCF_056755115.1 Rhizobium sp. SVR5-2C
TCTCGACCCAGTTCAGGCAATCGAAAACGCGGAAAAAGTCGATACCGCCCTTGGCCGCCTGACGGACGAAATATTTGATGACATTGTCGGGATAGTTCTTGTAGCCGACGCCGTTGGCGCCGCGCAGCAACATCTGCAGAAGCAGAGTGGGGGCGCCCTCGCGGATCAGCACCAGTCGCTCACACAGATCTTCGGTTAGGAAGCGCCTGGAGACGTCGAAGGTCGCTTCGCCC
>NZ_JBNDHT010000631.1:0-233 GCF_056755115.1 Rhizobium sp. SVR5-2C
GTATCAGGAGATGTGTCGGGTGGTCGGGAAGGTCGTTCTGGAGGTGCGTGATTTGGGGCAGGAGCCGAAGCATATTGTCATCGCGGGGGTGCTGCATACGGCGCTGGCGAACCAGCGCGTAAAACGTAGCGAGTTAACCACCCAGGCGATGGAAACCGTGGTCAAAGCGCTGGCCGGTTGAAGCGCCAGCGTTTCGCAAGCTGCTCAAGGGAGCGGCAGAGCAGGTAATAGAC
>NZ_JBNDHT010000632.1:0-233 GCF_056755115.1 Rhizobium sp. SVR5-2C
CGATGACATAGCGCGACCAGCGCGCGGACAACGTGGAGGCACCGATGCTGTCCGCGAAGGCGTACAGGTCGGGCAGGTGCCAGTCCGTGTCGGCCCGCACCAGCGCGCACGGCGCCATGTTCGCGGCGATGTCGTCGGGAATGTCGGTGCCCGCGTGTGGCATCGACAGCAGCAGCGGCACGGAACCCGGCTTGAACCTGAAATCCATCGTGACTCCCTGATCAGTGCAGTGC
>NZ_JBNDHT010000633.1:0-232 GCF_056755115.1 Rhizobium sp. SVR5-2C
GCGCCACACTTCTGCGCGGCCCTTAGCCTTGTGCGTGCCCTGGCGCTTCTTGGCAAGCTGCCAGCGAATGACGCGTGCGATGATATCTTCACGCGGTTCGAGGCCGAAAATCGCATCAGAAAGGGAAACCTTCCCAGCGTCTTTGCCCTCGAGGGTCTTGACGTTCAATTCCATTGGTTTGGCTCCCTTACTTCGATGCCGACTTGACGGCGTCGCGCACGATGATCCAGGC
>NZ_JBNDHT010000634.1:0-232 GCF_056755115.1 Rhizobium sp. SVR5-2C
GTCCTGGCAATACGCATTGTTGTTACCATGCTGACTGTGACCATGTTCATCGCCTGCCAGCAGCATCGGCGTGCCCTGCGACAATAACAGCGTTGTCAGCAGCGCATGCACGCTGGCGCGTCGCCGCTCGATAACATCAAAGCTTCCGCCTAACCCTTCTATACCATGATTGAAGCTATGGTTATTGTTAGTGCCATCGCGATTCTCCTCGCCGTTCGCTTCATTGTGTTTC
>NZ_JBNDHT010000635.1:0-232 GCF_056755115.1 Rhizobium sp. SVR5-2C
GGGGAGGAGTAGACGTCTGAAAAAGATAAGGTTCCTGCGGACGTTGTGGGCGCCTCGAACCTCAGGGATGCAGCGGCGCGCTGGCAGGCGATGGCAATCCGCATCTTGCTCGGCGGCGGCGGGGATGACACGTTGAGCGGCGGTGCGAACAGCGCGGCAGATGCAGAAAGCAGCAACGCCACGACTGACACTCGGGAGCCAAGAAGCGCAGACGGCGGAGACGGTGACGACT
>NZ_JBNDHT010000636.1:0-232 GCF_056755115.1 Rhizobium sp. SVR5-2C
GTGTAGAGGATTTCAATGCCAGACGTTGCGCTTTCGCGGCAGGATAAACTTTTCTGTATACTGTGGCGATACGCTCTATTTTTGCCCGATGGCGCTACGCTTATCAGGCCTACGTTTACTACCTGGAACACATTCATTCATGCTCAGTTATCGCCACAGCTTTCACGCAGGCAACCACGCCGACGTCCTTAAACACACCGTTCAGAGCCTGATCATTGAATCACTCAAAGAG
>NZ_JBNDHT010000637.1:0-232 GCF_056755115.1 Rhizobium sp. SVR5-2C
GTCGTGCCTCGCCCTCGTGCTCGTTGGAGGGCGAAATCCGCATGGCATTGAACGCATCCAGCGTTTGCGCGAAGCCCTTGCCTTCGAGATAGAGCTGGCCGGGCGTGATCGGCTTGTAGGTTGTCCCCTGCGCCATCTGACCCTTTGCCTGCTGGCCGGCATTCAGGCGCGCATCATAATAGTCGAGAACGAGTTTGGGGCGCTCTTCCGCCGCCTCGCGGACGGTGTGATC
>NZ_JBNDHT010000638.1:0-232 GCF_056755115.1 Rhizobium sp. SVR5-2C
GTTTCAGCTACGCGCGCATCGCCGAAGTAGGCGCGAAGGATGAAATCGTGGCCGACGACGAGGTTATCACCGATGCCTTCGTAGGTGGCATTTCTCTCGAGTTCCTCGTAGAGGCGGCTCCCACGAGCCGACATCAGGGTCTCAAGTAAGCGATTTGAGAAGTCGAATCGTTGATGAACATACAGATTGACCAACACGGCGGTGACACTCGGCCGCTGCGACGAGACGTAGT
>NZ_JBNDHT010000639.1:0-232 GCF_056755115.1 Rhizobium sp. SVR5-2C
CGTGCCGCGTCATATCCGTGTCTTCGACGTTGCCGACGGCAGGCGACTGACCAACAGCCGCTATTTTTGCTCGATCGACAACGGCATACCCGACGGCTGTCGCTTCGATATCGACGGCAATCTGTGGACTAGTGCCGCCGATGACGTCCATTGCTTTGCGCCGGACGGCACGTTGCTCGGCACGATCAAAGTGCCGCATACCGTCTCCAACGTCGTCTTCGGCGGCCAGCCG
>NZ_JBNDHT010000640.1:0-232 GCF_056755115.1 Rhizobium sp. SVR5-2C
GGGGGGGGGGGGGGATGCGTGGGTGATCGGTCTGGCGCGGCTGCGCCAGAAGCGGCTGAAGCTCGAACGCCGGCTGGTGATGGATGTCGTCGAATCCGAGGAGCAGTACCGAATCGTCGGTTCGATCATCGACATTGCGAAGGCGCTCAATGTCGGCGTGATCGCTGATCGCGTCGAGACCGATGGGCATTCTGAATCATTCGCCCCGCTTTGCTCCCCCCCGCCCCCCCCC
>NZ_JBNDHT010000641.1:0-231 GCF_056755115.1 Rhizobium sp. SVR5-2C
CCCCCCCCTTTCGCAAAAAAAAAGCCCACCCCCCCAGATTACTACGCGTCTCGTGGGCTCGGAGATGTGTATAAGAGACAGGTATGCTGATGAACGTCGAATTGATGTCCGACCATTTCGATCTTAGCCTGTCATTCGTGCTCGCGGCGCCGAACGTACATCCCGACGGTAATTGAACCGATACTCGCGGCGAATTGGACATCGTCGGATCCTGTCTCTTATACACATCTC
>NZ_JBNDHT010000642.1:0-231 GCF_056755115.1 Rhizobium sp. SVR5-2C
CGCGTCTCGTGGGCTCGGAGATGTGTATAAGAGACAGGGTCAATTCAATCCGGCGCGCTCCGCGACATCGCCAAGGCGAAGGCCGAAGCGCGCGCCGGCCAGCACGTCCGGCGTCTGCGCGCCGCTGACGGCATATTGCTGGTCGAAGGGCTGTCTCTTATACACATCTCCGAGCCCACGAGACGCGTAGTAATCTGGGGGGGGGGGGGTTTGTCGGGGGGGGGAGGGGGG
>NZ_JBNDHT010000643.1:0-231 GCF_056755115.1 Rhizobium sp. SVR5-2C
TCATGAGCGTCGGTGGGCTCGTCGCCCTCGGTGTCGGCGTCGTGTGGATGCGCAACGTCGTCAACATCGAGGTGTGAGATGAACGTGGACCCCATCTACATCGCGGCAGCCCTCGTCGGCATCGGGCTCATGGTCGCCGTCCTGTCGATGTCCTTCGGCACGAGCGAGCCACGGGGCGTGGCCAAGTCCCTCATGCTCATCGAGAGCAGCGTCACGAGCCGGTCCGTCGTC
>NZ_JBNDHT010000644.1:0-231 GCF_056755115.1 Rhizobium sp. SVR5-2C
GATTGGCAACCTTGTGGAACACCTCGTTGACGAGGCCCTGCTTTTCGCCATCGGCCACTTCGCGAAAGCCATAGGATGTTTCCATGCCGCCATCGGCGGAGGTGCGGCTGTCTGCCATCGGCTCAACTCCGTTACACTATAGCGCCGCGTGTCATATGTGACGCGCAAAGGTCGCTGTAGCCCTTTAAGTTTGCTGCATACTTTTATCCTCAAATCGATTCCGATCTAAGG
>NZ_JBNDHT010000645.1:0-231 GCF_056755115.1 Rhizobium sp. SVR5-2C
TCTCGCCGTGGGCCTCGAGGCGCGCCTCACGATGGCGGCTCTGACAGAACGAGCCACCTGATCTTTGCTGCACGGCCGCCGGGGAACGCTTGAGCTGGAGTGGCGTTCAGTCGTTGGGAGTCACGGGCAGTGCCCGCTTGTGCGCTGTCGCGGCGTACGCGCGCTCGATCGTTGCCGCCGCGGCCGCGTCGACCGGCTCACCCTCGAGGTAGGCGTCGATCTGCGCGTACG
>NZ_JBNDHT010000646.1:0-231 GCF_056755115.1 Rhizobium sp. SVR5-2C
GGTATGGCCTATCTGTTCGTTCGTCTGCCAAGCTCGTTCCTGCCAGATGAAGACCAGGGCGTGTTCCTGACGATGGCACAGCTGCCGGCGGGTGCCTCGCAAGAACGTACCCAGAAGGTGCTGGATGAAGTGACGGATTACTACCTCACCAAAGAGAAAGCCAACGTTGAATCCGTGTTTGCGGTTAACGGCTTTGGCTTTGCGGGTCGTGGTCAGAACACCGGTATTGCC
>NZ_JBNDHT010000647.1:0-231 GCF_056755115.1 Rhizobium sp. SVR5-2C
GCTTAACGGTAACATCACCTTAGCTTTTCCGAACGAGCAAACCTTTGATCCCGCAATTGCTTCAGAATAGTGAAGCACTTCATAGGCCTGTCTCCGCCTGGCAGGGTCGGTGCCAAGCGGAAAGACGGGTCAAATCACGACGGACAGATTGATCATCATCCGGCCTCACACTTTTTACTGCTGAAAATACACTGATCCGAGACCGCCCGAGCTTGCCGGACGGCGGGGTTC
>NZ_JBNDHT010000648.1:0-231 GCF_056755115.1 Rhizobium sp. SVR5-2C
ATCCACGACAAGCTCGGCATTGCCGGTTACGGCCTCGCGGCTCGCAAGAATGCCGGCACTACGCCGTACCGCTTCACGCCGCAGCTGTGGGCCTATGGCGGCGGCGTTTTCGACGAAGCTACCACCAACCCGACCTATAAGGATGTCGAGCTCTATAGCCCGCAGAGCAAGGCGGCATTGCAAGCCTCCCACGACATGTATGTCCGCGAAAAGTCGGTTCCGGTTTCGGCG
>NZ_JBNDHT010000649.1:0-231 GCF_056755115.1 Rhizobium sp. SVR5-2C
ACCCCGAAGCGGGCGGCATCCCATGTCTTCCTGGGGACCTCGCTGATCTCGGCCTTGAACTCCTAGGCATGCATCGCCGGTCCCCAGGACAGCGCCGTCTCGCCGGTATCGCTGACGAAATTGAGATAGCCGTCATATCGCGAGGCGCCGGAGAGCGCCTGTTCGATCACCTAAAACGCGGTGTTTTCGCTAATTACAGTCTTGAAGAGAATGGCCGTCGAATCGTTATCG
>NZ_JBNDHT010000650.1:0-231 GCF_056755115.1 Rhizobium sp. SVR5-2C
GGATGCGCCGAGGTCCGCCCCACACACCGATGAGCAGGAGCATCGGGATAAGGCTGGCTGCGAAGAACACGTAGAAGAGGACAATGTCCATTGAGGCGAAAACGCCGATGATCAGCGCTTCCAAGACCAGGAAGGCGATCATGTAATCCCGGGGGCGTAGCGTAATCGCACTCCAGCTCGTCAACACGCCGAAAGGCATCAGGAAAGTCGCAAGGACGACGAACAGAACTG
>NZ_JBNDHT010000651.1:0-231 GCF_056755115.1 Rhizobium sp. SVR5-2C
CCCGCCAAATCTCCCGGCAGAACAAAACGGCCCGGCTGGATGAAATGCAGCCCTTCCTGCTTACACTGATGCAGATACTCCGTCCAGGCCTCGGCAATCGCCGCCAGCCGGTTTTCATCGGCAGGCGCCAGCGGATCCAGGCCTTCGCACAGTTTTCGCCATTTCGTCGACCACTCGGCGCGGTTGCCCTGCAACAGCCCCGTCATCTGTCGTGACCAGTTGAGATAGTCC
>NZ_JBNDHT010000652.1:0-231 GCF_056755115.1 Rhizobium sp. SVR5-2C
CATCGCCAAGGCCTCGCCGGACGCCGCCAGCCAGGCGAACGCGGTGCGGGATCTTGACACGAAGGGCATCGATGCCCTCGTCATCCTGCCGTCGGATCCAGATCCGCTCGTCAACGCCACCAAGGAAGTCAAGGGCAAGGGCAAGTACGTCGCTCTCGTCGACCGCGCGTCGTCGACCAACAACGACCCCGTCCGCGACCTTTACGTTGCTTGAAACAACCCGATGCTCGG
>NZ_JBNDHT010000653.1:0-231 GCF_056755115.1 Rhizobium sp. SVR5-2C
GGTACGTCCATCGACCTCACATGTAACCTCAAGGCCGACGTTGGCTATCGCTTCCGTCACATCCAGGGCGGCGACATGTTCGGTTACGCGGAAAACGGCGGTCCTGGCTACGACAAGGGCCTCAACCTGCATGAAGCCCGCATCGGCGCCCGCTACACCTTCGGCGGTTGCCAGACCGCAAGCTACATGCCGCCGGCCGATATCCCGATCCAGCCGCAGCCGGTCTACAAG
>NZ_JBNDHT010000654.1:0-231 GCF_056755115.1 Rhizobium sp. SVR5-2C
AGCTCGCGGTTGAGGTCGTCGAGCGCGATCCGGCCCGGACCGCAGGCGATGATCACTAGGAAGCAGGTCGCCCATGTTCCGTGCGTCGGCCAGGCGTCGGGGTAGACGAATATTTCGATGACCAGCGTCATGCCGAGCAGTGCCAGTGCCGACAGCCGGCTGGCCAGGCCGATCACCAGCAAAAAGGGAAAGAAATGCTCGCTGAAGGCGGCGATGTGGGCGGCAATCCAG
>NZ_JBNDHT010000655.1:0-230 GCF_056755115.1 Rhizobium sp. SVR5-2C
CCCCCCCCCCCCCCAAACAAAACCACGCCCCCCCAGATTACTACGCGTCTCGTGGGCTCGGAGATGTGTATAAGAGACAGGCATCGGAATCTGGTCTGAAAGTATTCGCGCTTGGATCATCGAAGGCGCACCGACCTCGCTATTTTGAATTGTAGGACGAGGAGGTGGCCATGTGTCAGCGCGTCTTTGATCCTGTCTCTTATACACATCTGACGCTGCCGACGACTAGT
>NZ_JBNDHT010000656.1:0-230 GCF_056755115.1 Rhizobium sp. SVR5-2C
GGTATGTGATGACCGGCCACAAGCTTTACGGTCCTTCGGGAATCGGCGTGCTTTACGGCAAGAAGGATCGGCTTCGGGAGATGCGTCCCTTCCAGGGCGGCGGCGAGGTGATCTTCGAGGTGACGGAAGACAACGTTACTTACAACGATCCGCCGCATCGTTTCGAAGCAGGCACTGTCTATTACACACATCTGACGCTGCCGATAACTAGTCGAGTGTAGATCTCGGTG
>NZ_JBNDHT010000657.1:0-230 GCF_056755115.1 Rhizobium sp. SVR5-2C
GAGATCTACACTCGACTAGTCGTCGGCAGCGTCAGATGTGGATAAGAGACAGACGCGGCAGGGAGCGGCAGGGCACGTCTTTTGGAAATCAACTTCAACTATGAAAAGGAAGCCATCTTGGCAGACTTCAATCTTTACACTGCAGTAGCAGGGAGAAACGCGGGAATTTTCATTCCTGCTTATGTTTGGATAACGCGCGTGGAAGACCACGAAGGGAACCTTGTTTGGAC
>NZ_JBNDHT010000658.1:0-230 GCF_056755115.1 Rhizobium sp. SVR5-2C
GTGCCAGTCGACTGAAGCTCTTCGAGTTCACTCCGAGCGTGCACTTCTTGCCATTCGGGAGACGTCATGTCGAACCAGCGAAGCCCTGCGTTCAAATCCTCGCGATCATACTGCACCATGCGGAGAAACGCAGCGTTGGCATCGATCAGACGTCCGTCCAAGTCCCAGACGACAAGCCCTATGACGTTGGCATCGACCAGCCGCCGGATCCTGGCTTCTCGTTCCGCGAG
>NZ_JBNDHT010000659.1:0-230 GCF_056755115.1 Rhizobium sp. SVR5-2C
GTCACAAGCAGCAACCAGGCGAGCGGTCGAAGGAGACGTGAAAGCATCATACTGCCACGTTTAGCAACATTGCCAGGCAAGCGCACCTGGCAACGGCGATAAACCGCCGTAACGCTTAAAAAAGCCCTCCGTGGGGCCAGGAACCGAAAGGGCGCTGAATCGGCTTCTTTTGCCAGTCGACCTATGCCATAGCGGTGTCCGGATAAGGAATGCACCGATGACCATTACAC
>NZ_JBNDHT010000660.1:0-230 GCF_056755115.1 Rhizobium sp. SVR5-2C
GTCGTCGCAGGAACGCGAAGAACAGCTTCTTGCCTATCCCGAACTAACCGGCAGGCGCTACGAAGGCGAGATCGACCGCGTTCTGGAAGCGGTCAAGAAGGTGGCAAAGCAAAACCGCATTGCCATTACCAAGACTGAAGGCGAAGGCGAGCCGGTCCGTGGCCTGGAGGATATGCCGGCGAAGCCCGCGCCGGGCGGCGATGCCGTCGCCGAAGCGCCCGATCAGGTTC
>NZ_JBNDHT010000661.1:0-230 GCF_056755115.1 Rhizobium sp. SVR5-2C
TAACCCGACTGCTCCGCAAAGGCCGATGCAGCCTCATGGGCTGTCTTCCAGATCTGCGACAAGCCGTTCGTCGGCTCGCGAATCCCCGTACCCGCGGCAGCCAGGATGGCGCGGCCGACATCTTCCGGCGTGTAGTTGAGCCAATGGTAGAAGAGGTTGTTAAAGTTGGCCCAGGAACTGATCGATGCGAGAATGATCATCATCCTAACGGTCCGGCCGACGACCTCGCC
>NZ_JBNDHT010000662.1:0-230 GCF_056755115.1 Rhizobium sp. SVR5-2C
GGGGGGGGGGGGGGGGGGGTTGGGGGGTGGGGTGGGGGGGTGGAGTTGCGGTGCACCGACGGTCACCGGCACGATGGATTGACCGAACGTCGCGCCGCCGATCTCGATCGCCTTGCAGATGCTGCCGATGGCAGGACTGGAGTCGACGGTTGAACAAACCTTGTAGTGGTAGGTATTCGCACCCAGCGATTTCAGCCACCCGAACGCGGGTGTCAGGTGCCGTTGCATCC
>NZ_JBNDHT010000663.1:0-230 GCF_056755115.1 Rhizobium sp. SVR5-2C
AGCACTTGCCGTCAGAGCCCGCTCTGCTGTTTTCAGTTCGGGGTGCGCGAACTTGAAATTAGCGAGTTCGTCCATGCAATCGTAGATAACCGCGATCGCGTCGACGTGCCGAGCGAACATAAACATTAGCGGTGTGTAGAACCACACTATCGGTCGACGGCCGCCATGGAGAAGAAGCAAACCGTCAAGCAAGCGCCGGAGTGACCGCTCGCGGGTCTCCTCGCCCCATT
>NZ_JBNDHT010000664.1:0-230 GCF_056755115.1 Rhizobium sp. SVR5-2C
CTGCACGACTGGCTCGTCGAACATCGTTTCGGTGCGACACGACCTGAGCGCGCAAGGATGCTGACGGCGTGACCTAATTGATGCACGACAGAACCTCTCCGCTGCCAGGATTTGTTCCTTGTTTGTCCCAGCAGCGACCGCGCCCCCGGCGTACTCTCCTGGCGGGTTATGCAGTTGGTTGGCTTCTGCGTTCTGTTATTGACCTCGCCTGAAAGCCGAAAGAAGCTAAC
>NZ_JBNDHT010000665.1:0-230 GCF_056755115.1 Rhizobium sp. SVR5-2C
GGAGAGCATTGTCTCCCTAATCCTAGGCGCGACAGCCAGCCTCGACCAGCTACAAATTTGCACAACAACGGCGGCAAAAATTCAGGTTGAATGCGGCGCGAATTGGCCTGCATGGTCCGGCAAATCGGTCAGGCACGCGCGAGGCTCCTATGCCGTTTACAATTTCCGTCACCGGAAATATTCACGACGTCGACGTCGACGACGATACTCCCTTGCGATGGGTCCTGAGA
>NZ_JBNDHT010000666.1:0-230 GCF_056755115.1 Rhizobium sp. SVR5-2C
CATTTATAACGGTCGTCGAGGTCCGTTCGTATTCGCGGTATTCACGAACGATCTCATGCGACAGGGATATGTAGACGCCAGGTAACATCCGACGGAGGATTCCCCCCGCCTCTATTTCGTGCGTTGGATCGACATAGGAATGCATGAAGCAGACCGCGACGGTTTCTGCGCCGCATGCCTTGATGGCATAGGCTACAGCCTCGACCTCGGCGGGATCGATCGGCTTCAGC
>NZ_JBNDHT010000667.1:0-230 GCF_056755115.1 Rhizobium sp. SVR5-2C
CCTCCGGGATCATCAACCCGAAGATGCCCATCTGCTTCATGCCCTCGACGATCTCGATCGGGTACTCGTCGCGGTGCTCCAGCTCGGTGGCCACCGGCAGGATCTGCTCCTCGACGAACTCACGCACGAGCTTGACCAGCTCGATCTGCTCCTCGGACAGGCCATCGGTCTGCTGCAGTCGGGACATGCTCGAATCGCCACCTTGCGTCTGGGCTGGACTGTGCCGGGAC
>NZ_JBNDHT010000668.1:0-229 GCF_056755115.1 Rhizobium sp. SVR5-2C
ACCGTGACTCCTAATCTCTACGTTCATCGACAAGAAGGTCCAGAAGCGCCTTGGCGGACGCGTCCCAGGAAAATAGCGCTGCCCGGCGAAATCCCTTTTGCCGAAGCTCCTCAGCCAAAACTGGACTGCCCAGCAACTGCGTAATCTGTGCTACCCACTCCCCAGGCACGTGCGAATCCACACTCAGCGCAGCATTGCCGCAGACCTCCGGAAGCGCGCCACAGGGGGC
>NZ_JBNDHT010000669.1:0-229 GCF_056755115.1 Rhizobium sp. SVR5-2C
TATTGGTTGCTTCGAGTGCATCTGCGGCATAATTCCCTAAAATATGCAGAAGGCGGCTTTCAGTTCTATCGCCTCGGCGGTCCGCTTTCCAGCATCTGCCCGAAAAATATCAATCGTTACGGAAGCCCCTTGGCAAGAGCGTTGAGTATGGCTAAAAATCGTGCAGTAGCATTGTGTGCCTGAAAGATAATCAATTGTATTCCATCAACCTTACCGCGCCCTTGCAGGT
>NZ_JBNDHT010000670.1:0-229 GCF_056755115.1 Rhizobium sp. SVR5-2C
GAACTGGCCAGCGACCTGGCCGACTACCTGGTCGAGCGCCTGCCGGACGAGCAGCGCTACCGCGACCCGGACCTGGCTCCCGCCAAGGCCTCCGGCGAGATCGACCGCGCCGCGCTGGCCCGCGTGCGCGAGGCGCTGCCGTTCGCCGCGCTGGACGACGCCACGCTGATCGACTGGTTCGGCCGCTATATCACCCGCTATCGCGTGGCGCGGCCTCGGTGCTGGGTTT
>NZ_JBNDHT010000671.1:0-229 GCF_056755115.1 Rhizobium sp. SVR5-2C
GGCCCGCATCCTCGCGAGGCACGACCTCGAGCTGCACCTCGTCGACTCACGCGCCGACCAGGTGGAGCCGCAGCGCCTGGCCGTCCTCGACGACGCCGTCGCGCGCATCCACGTGCACCACGCCCCGGTGCCCGAGATGGCTCTGGGGCAGGTCCCCGCCGGGACGGACCTGCTCATCATGACGCACGACCACGCAGAGGACGCGGCCCTGTGCGACATGGCCCTGCGC
>NZ_JBNDHT010000672.1:0-229 GCF_056755115.1 Rhizobium sp. SVR5-2C
GCCGGGCGCCACGGTGTCGATGCCGCTGACATGGACCCAGGTCAAGGCGGACCTCGATCCAAAGAGATTTACGGTTCGCACAGTTCCTGGGCTGCTTGCGAACAGCTCGGCATGGCAGGATTATTGCGACGGTCAGCGGCCGCTTGAACAGGCTATCAAACGCCTCGGGAAGTCCAGACAGGTAGCTTGAGCGTTCGTGGCGGCCTGGCGACTGAACAGGATTTCGAAT
>NZ_JBNDHT010000673.1:0-229 GCF_056755115.1 Rhizobium sp. SVR5-2C
CGTCTGCTAACGGCACCGGGGCGGCAAGTCGGACGCCGGAACTCGTCGTTTCCTGCGACGGCAATCCGGCTCCCCGGCTTTCCGGACCGGTATTGGATGCGCAGCCCGATAGGGTCAGCGAGGCGAGCAATATTGCTGGAACGGCCGCTAGACGCATATGCCCCCGTACACAAACCAATTGCCGGCGGCAGAAGCCGCGTCATGAACAGGAGATGCTTACCGGAGAATT
>NZ_JBNDHT010000674.1:0-229 GCF_056755115.1 Rhizobium sp. SVR5-2C
AAAGAAAAACAGGCGAATACGCCATATTTCGTCGGCTTCGTTGTAGAAAAGATAACGGATGACCTCCATATCAGCGGCACAAGAACGAGCGGCGGGGGCCGCAGGAGACCATATCTGCTAAGCAGGCAGCCGATCGATCCGCAGCTTGATCGCGATGCCGTGAGTCGCTTTGGTGGTCATGGGCAGCTTGCGACGACGGCGCTCGGCGAGGCGCGGCGTGGGGTTACGA
>NZ_JBNDHT010000675.1:0-229 GCF_056755115.1 Rhizobium sp. SVR5-2C
GGGGGGGGGGGGGAGGGGTGGTTCTGATGCAAAAAACATCACGACCGCACGTTGGCGACCAGCGGACTTCTGTCAGTTTTCCCCTAATGCCGCCGCAGTCACAAGCCTGCTGGAATATACTGGATTTGCCGATATCGTTCGTCTCAAACCCACGGCAAGCGGGCTTGAAAGGCGCTACTACGATCTGTCTCTTATACACATCTGACGCTGCCGACGACTAGTCGAGTGT
>NZ_JBNDHT010000676.1:0-229 GCF_056755115.1 Rhizobium sp. SVR5-2C
AAGATCTTGCCCGAGGTGGTGATCTATGACGCCACGCTGATGACCTGTCTTCCGGTCAGCCTGTCGATGACCTCGGGCCTGGATGCTATGGCTCATGCTGTCGAAGCGCTCTACGCGCAGGATCACAACCCGATCTCGACCCTTCTGGCCATCGAGGGCTTGCGCGCCTGCCGGTCCGCACTTCCGGAAACCTTGGCGGCCTCAAGCGATATCGAGGCGCGGGCCGAAT
>NZ_JBNDHT010000677.1:0-229 GCF_056755115.1 Rhizobium sp. SVR5-2C
GGGGGGGGGGGAGGGGGGGTCTTCGGCAATTGCTTGATGATGAAGGGCGGCTTTTGCAGCCCTTTTCATATTGGCGTCAGGTGAGATGGCTGTGGCGCAGATGGCGCTATTTCCACCCCTGCAATAAGCCTGTCACGGAACGCGAGATAGATGTGCGCTGCTGATAATCAGGGAATTTTTCATGCCTCGCATATTCACTCCCACTACGGCGAGCCTTGCCATATTTTCC
>NZ_JBNDHT010000678.1:0-229 GCF_056755115.1 Rhizobium sp. SVR5-2C
GTATTTATCCCGCGATGGGGGCATTAATGTTTGCGCTGGTCGTTATTATGACCATGTTCGCGGCCATGACCTTCGACCCTCGTTTATCGTGGGATCGTGAGCCTGAATCAAGCCATGAGGAACAGTAAGAGCATGGAAAATAAGAGTGGAGAGGCGAAAGTGCAGAAGGTCAAAAACTGGTCGCCGGTGTGGATTTTCCCCATCGTGACCGCGCTGATCGGTGCAGGGA
>NZ_JBNDHT010000679.1:0-229 GCF_056755115.1 Rhizobium sp. SVR5-2C
GGAGCGCGACAGCGGTAGAGAAGGTCTTCCCGTCGCATTTGCTCATCAACTTCTTGGGGAACACATAACCGGCAGGGAAGGTGAGGATCAACTCCGGCGCGGTATCGCCGGCGGCGGGCAGGGCGATCTGCAGCCAGAGCTGCTTTTTATCCTCCGAAACCTTTTAGGACGTCACCTTGAACTGTGACGAAGGGTTTTCCGGCAGCGATGCCTCGGCGTTCTTCAGGAT
>NZ_JBNDHT010000680.1:0-229 GCF_056755115.1 Rhizobium sp. SVR5-2C
AGGGCCCGATCCTCGAAGCGGGAGACAAGCGGATCGGTGTCGTCACGCACTATCATGGCCCCTGGTGGATGGAAGGCACGTTGACCGGCAGTTAGGCTCATGCGGAATCGACGCCGGCGAACATGCGCGTCAACGCCGGGCTTGCCATCGCACGGATCATGGAGATAGTCCATGCGGTTGCCATGGAGGACCAGCCAGGCGCCGTCGGCGGCGTCGGCCGGGTCTTCTT
>NZ_JBNDHT010000681.1:0-229 GCF_056755115.1 Rhizobium sp. SVR5-2C
GGCGTGAAGAGTACCTCCAAGAAATGATGACTCTCGACCGATAGGGGATCCCATGAATATCCGTTACTTTCGCGCGGCGGCGGCCGCCGCCATGCTGGTCGTGGCCGGAAGCGCGTCCGCGTCGGGCATGCCTGTGTTCGATGCGGCCAACTTCGCGCAGAACATCATCACGGCCGCGAAGGCTGTGCGTGGCGAGATCTACCAGAACACCAACATCATGTACCAGTAC
>NZ_JBNDHT010000682.1:0-229 GCF_056755115.1 Rhizobium sp. SVR5-2C
GTACCAGCGTAAAATGGTTGCCCTTCAACGCGCCCAGACGCAGTTTGCGCTTATGGCGTGCGTATTCCAGTACCTTACAGCCCTCCAGCTCCAATTTGCTTAAATCAGGCATCGTATTACCCGGCACGCGCGCGCAGAGCCACTGTTCGGTGACGGCGTGTTTATCTTTCTGCCCGGCAAAGCTCACTTCGCGGGCATGAATTTTGAGGAATTTTGCCAGCGCATCGGC
>NZ_JBNDHT010000683.1:0-229 GCF_056755115.1 Rhizobium sp. SVR5-2C
GGGGGAAGTGCCGAGGTCTTTCTCGGTAATCCTGAGGGCATCGTAGACCCGGTGGTCAATCGCCGTAGTAAGCTTGAAAATCGTTGTGATCATGTTGTGGCTCTGGTCCGACTACCGGTCGGCAACTGGGCGCGTATCGCACCGGTCGATTTCCTGGTCACAACTCATGTCAAACCTCGGGGCTGCGCGTGCACCTAGGCATGCGCACATGGATTTCCTTTGCCTACAG
>NZ_JBNDHT010000684.1:0-228 GCF_056755115.1 Rhizobium sp. SVR5-2C
GATAAACATCGCCCCGACGGCCATCACTACAAAGACAACAACGGTTTCAGTCGGGAAACCGAGATGAGCAGCAGACATACACAACCCTTTTGGCAGACAAAACACAACACCATGCAAACTGGCGTAAACCAGGAACGGAAAGGGGCAGGCTGTTTACCAGCCTTTAACCCTTAAAGCCGCGGCCTTCCAGGCCCGGCAAAGAGAGGTACTTTACCGCACTCCATGGGG
>NZ_JBNDHT010000685.1:0-228 GCF_056755115.1 Rhizobium sp. SVR5-2C
CACCGTCTATTTCCTGAACCTCATTTGGGGCCATATCGATCACGATGCGCCACTGAACCACGCCATCCCGATCCAGGGAATGCCTGCGTCGCCGCATCTGGATTTCGCAGGCGAGGTGAGGGCGGCGACGCACTTTCCCGTCTTCCACGCCGCGCGAATAGCGGACATCGCGACCGCAAGCTGTCTCTTATACACATCTCCGAGCCCACGAGACGCGTAGTAGTTTGG
>NZ_JBNDHT010000686.1:0-228 GCF_056755115.1 Rhizobium sp. SVR5-2C
CCACAACATCAGGAGGACTTCATGTCCGATAATGCACTTGCCGAGAAGATCGGCGAGCTTGGCCAGTCTGTGGCATCCATCAAGGAACAGGTCGGCAATCTCGGTTCCGACTTCACTGCAAAGCTTTCCGCTACCGGCGAAGTTTCCGCAGAACTGAAGGGCAAGGTAGACAAGGCTCTGTCCGAACTCGGCGAGACCGTCACCCGCGTTCGTGAGCCCGAGAAGGCC
>NZ_JBNDHT010000687.1:0-228 GCF_056755115.1 Rhizobium sp. SVR5-2C
GTCTCGGCGTCGACGAACCACGCGAGCGGCTCGAGATGGTGCTCGGCGGCCCAGTCCTCGCTCGCGAGCAGGACGGCCGAGGCGCCGTCGGTGAGCGGCGTCGAGTTGCCGGCCGTCATCGTCGCACCTTCACCACGGCCGAAGACCGGCTTGAGCGCGGCCAGCTTCTCGACACTGGTGCCGGGTCGCAGGTTGTCGTCGCGCGTGAGCCCGAGGTAGGGGGTCATC
>NZ_JBNDHT010000688.1:0-228 GCF_056755115.1 Rhizobium sp. SVR5-2C
GTAGTGCACGTTGGCCGGCGAGAGGTGGACGCCGGTCGGTACGAGCCCGGTCACCTCGATGCCGAGACGCTCGAGCTGGGCCGGCTTGTCGGGGTTGTTCGTCAGCACCCGGACGCGCGGCACGTCGAGGGCGAGCAGCATCTGGGCGGCGACGGTGTAGTCGCGCTCGTCGGCGCCGAAGCCGAGGGCGAGGTTGGCCTGGTAGGTGTCGAGGCCGCGGTCCTGCAG
>NZ_JBNDHT010000689.1:0-228 GCF_056755115.1 Rhizobium sp. SVR5-2C
TCTTCCGCCTGGTCGAATGGCCGTGGCTGCGTCGTCAGATCCCGCCGGTTGTGGCTCTGATCTTTATGCTCTGTTTCGCCAGTTTTGCCACCGTGCTTTCACTCGGCGGCGGCCCGCAGGCCACCACCATCGAACTGGCAATTTACCAGGCGCTCAGTTACGACTATGACCCCGGCCGCGCCGCGCTGCTGGCGATGGTACAGATGGTTTGCTGCCTGTGCCTTGTGC
>NZ_JBNDHT010000690.1:0-228 GCF_056755115.1 Rhizobium sp. SVR5-2C
AATCTGCCCGTAGGCGCCCGCATTGACGACAAGGCCGTGCATTGGATGCCCCGGCCACGCTGCGGCGTTGTTCAGGGCTCTATCACCGAAGCCGACAAGCCCGGCGCGATCAAGGACATGAAGGGTGCGGTGGTACGCCTACCGAGCTTCGGAGGCGAGCCGATCCGGCCGGAAAAACTCGCCTATTCAAACAGCCGCATCCTTTCGGCCCTTTTGCCCGCTGGCAAA
>NZ_JBNDHT010000691.1:0-228 GCF_056755115.1 Rhizobium sp. SVR5-2C
GTTCGGATCGACAAGCTCCATGTCCGGATATTGCTTGGCGTTTTCCTCACCTGCGCCGAACCATTGCATATGGGTGCGGCTGCCGAGCGAACCGAAGAAGGTGGTCCATTTGCCCTTCTTGCCCATGCACTCGGCGAGGCGCGCGTTGAGCGCCTTGCCATAATCGGCATTGTCGAAGACCTCGATGTCAGCGTTGGTGTTCATCTGGTTGTCGGCCTCATGGGTGAC
>NZ_JBNDHT010000692.1:0-228 GCF_056755115.1 Rhizobium sp. SVR5-2C
TTTCAACGAGACCGTTGCGGCGCCAGATCAATATTTGCGATCCCAGCCAAGGCAGTACAAGACGCTCTTCGACCATCGGGGCTGAGTGCCCCCGTTGCTGACTGTGGCCCTCGGGGGCGAGAGCAGACGGCGCACCGCCTTCTCTCGCTGATCGTCAGTTGCTCGCCTTTTGCATCATGACCTTCTCGGCGACTGCCTTGGCCAGATCGTCGCGCTCCTCGCAGCCGT
>NZ_JBNDHT010000693.1:0-228 GCF_056755115.1 Rhizobium sp. SVR5-2C
GGGGGGAGGGGGGGGAGGGGGGAGGAGGGAGGGAGAAGGGTAGGTGTAGAACTGCGTCAGCCGCCACTGACCTCTGACAAGGGGCGCCTTGGCCACATTCTGCTGGGCGAAGGGCGGCAGTTCCTCGTTGCCCCAAGCGATCGGGCCAACGAGCTTTTCGAGCTTTTTTTCCCCGCTTACCTTGTCAACATCCTCGCCGTCGCTTGGATCCTCCCCACCCCCCCCCCC
>NZ_JBNDHT010000694.1:0-227 GCF_056755115.1 Rhizobium sp. SVR5-2C
CGGCTACGAGGCTACATCGCCTTCGGCTTCCTGCTCCGAGTAGCGCTCGGAGAGGAACTTTCCCAGACCGCTGAGACGGTCGATATGATCGCAGAACGTGTTGATGGCGACGAGAAGAGGGACCGCCACCGACGAGGGATCTTGTGGCGCCGAAAGACGATCTCGACCGGATGTCAAGGAATCTCCCTTTGCTGCGGGAGGCGATCGCCGTGTCGTGGGGCATCGCC
>NZ_JBNDHT010000695.1:0-225 GCF_056755115.1 Rhizobium sp. SVR5-2C
CTGATCGGCGGCAGGCTTGGCGCCCTTGCCGGCGACGAGGATGGTAACATCGCCGCCGATTTGGGTAGCGGCGGTCAACGCCTTGGCGGTCTGGTCGGAAAGGCTTTGATTGTCGTGGTCAGCCAGAAGAAGAATGGCCATGGTCGTAATTCCTTTCTCGAACCTTAGAGGACGCCGGCTTCGGTCTTGAGCTTCTCGACGAGCTCGGCGACCGACTTCACCTTG
>NZ_JBNDHT010000696.1:0-224 GCF_056755115.1 Rhizobium sp. SVR5-2C
GGCGCCATCGCCCACAAGACCTCGCGCTCCATCAGCGATTCGCGCACCAGCCGGAACTCGTAATGCTCGAGATAGCGCAGCCCGCCATGGATCAGCTTGGTCGCCCCCGACGAGGTCCCCGAGGCGAAATCGCCCATCTCCGCCAAGGCCACCGAATAGCCGCGCCCCGCCGCATCCCGCGCGATCCCGCAGCCGTTGATCCCGCCCCCGATCACGAATAGGTC
>NZ_JBNDHT010000697.1:0-221 GCF_056755115.1 Rhizobium sp. SVR5-2C
CATAAGACCGGCCGAACGAAGAGCATCTTCGATGACCTTTTGCACGCCGCTCACAGGCCGATGCTGGTCCGGAATTGGCGGCATCTGTCGAAAGTCGTCCGCGCTGGGAATTTAGGAACACAAGCGGTCTACGGTGGTGTTTTCGCCATCTCCCAGGAACAACCGGACGTCGCTCGTGTTGAGGCGTGAGGATTACCAACCCAGCTCACAGTTTCAACGAG
>NZ_JBNDHT010000699.1:0-219 GCF_056755115.1 Rhizobium sp. SVR5-2C
AGCAACCAGGGTGACGATATCCAGATCGTGCTTCCAACTGCAGGCTCGAACGGTCTTTAGACCCTCATGCTTACCCCTGTCTCTTATACACATCTCCGAGCCCACGAGACGCGTAGTAATCTGGGGGGGGGGGTTTTTTTTTGGAGAGGGGGGGGGGGGGGGGGGGGGGGGGGGGGGGGGGGGGGGGGGGGGGGGGGGGGGGGGGGGGGGGGGGGGGGG
>NZ_JBNDHT010000700.1:0-218 GCF_056755115.1 Rhizobium sp. SVR5-2C
CCAGATACGCATGGCGCGCCGAATGCCTGCATAAACTGGTTCCAACACCGCGCTCGCACTTATTGCGGGCGAGATGGCGAGGAGGCATCAAGCAAGCGACCGTTGTATTCGCCCGTCAGCGTTTTCAAAAATGCAACGATTGCATCGACGTCATACTGGGACAGGACCTGACCGAGTTGCGTGCGAGACATGATCGCCACAGCTTCCGGCAAGGACGC
>NZ_JBNDHT010000701.1:0-218 GCF_056755115.1 Rhizobium sp. SVR5-2C
GTACTAGGGACAGATCCTGTCAATATTCCTACACCCACGGCAGATAGGGACCGAACTGTCTCACGACGTTCTGAACCTGTCTCTTATACACATCTCCGAGCCCACGAGACGCGTAGTAATCTGGGGGGGGGGGGGGTGGTTTGGGGGGGGGGGGGGGGGGGGGGGGGGGGGGGGGGGGGGGGGGGGGGGGGGGGGGGGGGGGGGGGGGGGGGGGGGGG
>NZ_JBNDHT010000702.1:0-217 GCF_056755115.1 Rhizobium sp. SVR5-2C
GTCGCGCCTATGCAGTCAGCTACAATAGACCGATTGCGACCCGCGGCGGGGTCGGCACCTTTGCCGGTCCCCAAGACCTGTCTCTTATACACATCTCCGAGCCCACGAGACGCGTAGTAATCTGGGGGGGGGGGGTTTGGTTTGGGAGGGGGGGGGGGGGGGGGGGGGGGGGGGGGGGGGGGGGGGGGGGGGGGGGGGGGGGGGGGGGGGGGGGGGG
>NZ_JBNDHT010000703.1:0-216 GCF_056755115.1 Rhizobium sp. SVR5-2C
CCCCCCCCCCCCCCCCCCCCCCCCCCCCCCCCCCCCCCCCCCCCCCCCCCCCCCCCCCCCCCCCCCCCCCCCAAAAACAAAACCCCCCCCCCCAGATTACTACGCGTCTCGTGGGCTCGGAGATGTGTATAAGAGACAGGTTCGAGCACCTTGCGCGCATCGTCGGTCACGACGCCGTTCGCGCCAGCCATCAGGGTTTCCGCAAGTCCGTCGAGA
>NZ_JBNDHT010000704.1:0-216 GCF_056755115.1 Rhizobium sp. SVR5-2C
CGCGGGCTGTTCGCATCCGGCAAGTTCGACCAGTACAAGCGAGACATCCCCTATTCCACGCTGGCCCAGGCCTTCCAGGGCCTGATCCGGCCGCTGTTGGTCAAGAGCGACGCGGAGCTCAGCCACTGGCGTGCCGCCTTGCTGGAAGCGTTGGGCCCGAACGGCCAGCTCATGATCAATCTCGTTCCGGAGTTGGCTCTGATCATTGGCGAGCAG
>NZ_JBNDHT010000705.1:0-216 GCF_056755115.1 Rhizobium sp. SVR5-2C
GGGACGCGGTTCCAGGAAACAGCTCCACCGTATAGACCGTACCCGAAACCGACACAGGTGGTCAGGTAGAGTATACCCTGTCTCTTATACACATCTCCGAGCCCACGAGACGCGTAGTAATCTGGGGGGGGGGGTTTTGTTTTGGGGAGGGGGGGGGGGGGGGGGGGGGGGGGGGGGGGGGGGGGGGGGGGGGGGGGGGGGGGGGGGGGGGGGGGG
>NZ_JBNDHT010000706.1:0-216 GCF_056755115.1 Rhizobium sp. SVR5-2C
GTAGCACGTTCGACCAGTGTACCGATCGCGGAGCTTCCCAGGCCAAGGATGAGATCACCTTCCCAATGCCCCGGCACCTGTCTCTTATACACATCTCCGAGCCCACGAGACGCGTAGTAATCTGGGGGGGGGGGGTTTGGTTTTGGGGGGGGGGGGGGGGGGGGGGGGGGGGGGGGGGGGGGGGGGGGGGGGGGGGGGGGGGGGGGGGGGGGGGGG
>NZ_JBNDHT010000707.1:0-215 GCF_056755115.1 Rhizobium sp. SVR5-2C
CGCATGCCGCCCCTGGGCGACGGGCTACCGGGACATGCGTGCGCCTCTCTTCATCGTGATCAAGGCAGGCGACGAGTCCAAGGACAAGACGAAAGGAGGGGGCCAGGCCCTTGCTACCAGCAGCCCTGCGAGCCGCCGAAGCGATTGTGTGATGCCACCTAATCGGTCTTGAGGATGAAAACCGACGTTTCAAGGCTTGGCTGAAGCTTCTCGAA
>NZ_JBNDHT010000708.1:0-215 GCF_056755115.1 Rhizobium sp. SVR5-2C
AGAGCTCGCCTACTATCATGCCTATGTCGGCCACGGGACGGAAGCTTCGATCACGCTCGCCAAGATGATCCTGGACCTGTCTCTTATACACATCTCCGAGCCCACGAGACGCGTAGTAATCTGGGGGGGGGGGGTTTGTTTTGGGAGGGGGGGGGGGGGGGGGGGGGGGGGGGGGGGGGGGGGGGGGGGGGGGGGGGGGGGGGGGGGGGGGGGGG
>NZ_JBNDHT010000709.1:0-215 GCF_056755115.1 Rhizobium sp. SVR5-2C
AACCAAGGCACGGAGATCATCGACCTGCGTTCGAACATCAACACAGGGTTTCAGACGGTCAATGCGAACCTCAGCACCTGTCTCTTATACACATCTCCGAGCCCACGAGACGCGTAGTAATCTGGGGGGGGGGGGTGTGTGTGGGGGGGGGGGGGGGGGGGGGGGGGGGGGGGGGGGGGGGGGGGGGGGGGGGGGGGGGGGGGGGGGGGGGGGGG
>NZ_JBNDHT010000710.1:0-214 GCF_056755115.1 Rhizobium sp. SVR5-2C
CCCCCCCCCCCCCCCCCCCCCCCCCCCCCCCCCCCCCCCCCCCCCCCCCCCCCCCCCCCCCCCCCCCCCCCAAACCACACCCCCCCCCCCCAGATTACTACGCGTCTCGTGGGCTCGGAGATGTGTATAAGAGACAGGTCCAGCACGGCGCGCACATCGTCCGCCGTCACGTCAATACCCGAGGCTTCTTTCGCGTCGGCCGCCACTGCATCAG
>NZ_JBNDHT010000711.1:0-214 GCF_056755115.1 Rhizobium sp. SVR5-2C
CCCCCCCCCCCCCCCCCCCCCCCCCCCCCCCCCCCCCCCCCCCCCCCCCCCCCCCCCCCCCCCCCCCCCCCAACACAAACCCCCCCCCCCCAGATTACTACGCGTCTCGTGGGCTCGGAGATGTGTATAAGAGACAGTTCGTATACTCCCCTGTGCGCTTGTTTCCTGGCGCCTTCACCTTACATTGCGGCGTCTTCGGCGCGAGGGGAAATAC
>NZ_JBNDHT010000712.1:0-214 GCF_056755115.1 Rhizobium sp. SVR5-2C
TGGCTTTGTCGAAGGCGGCCGTTTCAACCATAGCGCCTGCCGGGCTTTCTTCACCATACACACTTGGATCCCAGTACCTGTCTCTTATACACATCTCCGAGCCCACGAGACGCGTAGTAATCTGGGGGGGGGGGTTGTTGTTTGGGGGGGGGGGGGGGGGGGGGGGGGGGGGGGGGGGGGGGGGGGGGGGGGGGGGGGGGGGGGGGGGGGGGGG
>NZ_JBNDHT010000713.1:0-214 GCF_056755115.1 Rhizobium sp. SVR5-2C
GGACATCGAACTGCAGAAGCGCGCCAAACGACGGGGCGAAACCGAAATCGTGAAGCGGACAACGGCTGTTCCAGGAGCTGTCTCTTATACACATCTCCGAGCCCACGAGACGCGTAGTAATCTGGGGGGGGGGGGTGTGTGTTGGGGGGGGGGGGGGGGGGGGGGGGGGGGGGGGGGGGGGGGGGGGGGGGGGGGGGGGGGGGGGGGGGGGGGG
>NZ_JBNDHT010000714.1:0-213 GCF_056755115.1 Rhizobium sp. SVR5-2C
AGTCATATTACCAACATTACTCCTACCCACTTAGCTAAGTGGTGGAGCATGTCCGGGCCTTTCGGGGGCTAATTCATGGCCGGTCCCGCCGGTCCAACATAGTACGAGGGAGAACGGTATGGTTTGGCGGCGTAATGTGTTAAGTTAACCATCGTGAGCGGGGTGCTTACATGGGACGATTTCATACCTTCGCCGCCCATCTTGTTATCGTGG
>NZ_JBNDHT010000715.1:0-213 GCF_056755115.1 Rhizobium sp. SVR5-2C
TGCTGAAACTGCCCGTAAAGGTCGTGTCCTTGCTTTCCGCGGTGCATTCGATCGCGACCGGCTTGCCGCTATAGGGACTGTCTCTTATACACATCTCCGAGCCCACGAGACGCGTAGTAATCTGGGGGGGGGGGGTTTTGTTGGGGGGGGGGGGGGGGGGGGGGGGGGGGGGGGGGGGGGGGGGGGGGGGGGGGGGGGGGGGGGGGGGGGGGG
>NZ_JBNDHT010000716.1:0-213 GCF_056755115.1 Rhizobium sp. SVR5-2C
TGTCGCAGGGGCTGCTCACCCAGCAGATAAGGGAGGCAGTCCAACAGGAAGTCGACGCCGTCACACGCGCCTATAGCTGTCTCTTATACACATCTCCGAGCCCACGAGACGCGTAGTAATCTGGGGGGGGGGGGTTTGGGTTGGGGGGGGGGGGGGGGGGGGGGGGGGGGGGGGGGGGGGGGGGGGGGGGGGGGGGGGGGGGGGGGGGGGGGG
>NZ_JBNDHT010000717.1:0-213 GCF_056755115.1 Rhizobium sp. SVR5-2C
CGGATTGGGCTCGAAGGCATGCACCCTACCCTCACCTCCGACGCGAGCAGCTAAATGCAGGCTGACCAGTCCTAGATCTGTCTCTTATACACATCTCCGAGCCCACGAGACGCGTAGTAATCTGGGGGGGGGGGGTGTGGGTGGGGGGGGGGGGGGGGGGGGGGGGGGGGGGGGGGGGGGGGGGGGGGGGGGGGGGGGGGGGGGGGGGGGGGG
>NZ_JBNDHT010000718.1:0-213 GCF_056755115.1 Rhizobium sp. SVR5-2C
GCAGCGCGAGACCGCGGGCGATATAGAGCGTACCGAGCGTCGCGATGAAGGGCGCGACATTGAGCTTGGTAATCAGCCTGTCTCTTATACACATCTCCGAGCCCACGAGACGCGTAGTAATCTGGGGGGGGGGGGGTTGGGTGGGGGGGGGGGGGGGGGGGGGGGGGGGGGGGGGGGGGGGGGGGGGGGGGGGGGGGGGGGGGGGGGGGGGGG
>NZ_JBNDHT010000719.1:0-213 GCF_056755115.1 Rhizobium sp. SVR5-2C
CCCCCCCCCCCCCCCCCCCCCCCCCCCCCCCCCCCCCCCCCCCCCCCCCCCCCCCCCCCCCCCCCCCCCCAACCAAAAACCCCCCCCCCCAGATTACTACGCGTCTCGTGGGCTCGGAGATGTGTATAAGAGACAGGTGTGGCTAATGGCATCGAACGTGCCTTTTGGGTCGAAGCTGGTGAACCTTGCAGAACCAGTCTCCGCGTGGCACCG
>NZ_JBNDHT010000720.1:0-213 GCF_056755115.1 Rhizobium sp. SVR5-2C
TCGTAATACGCGCAATGTCGGCATAGCTGAGATCGAGTGTCTCAGCGAGTACCTCGGCCGTATTCACGACATAGGATCTGTCTCTTATACACATCTCCGAGCCCACGAGACGCGTAGTAATCTGGGGGGGGGGGGGTTGGTTTGGGGGGGGGGGGGGGGGGGGGGGGGGGGGGGGGGGGGGGGGGGGGGGGGGGGGGGGGGGGGGGGGGGGGG
>NZ_JBNDHT010000721.1:0-213 GCF_056755115.1 Rhizobium sp. SVR5-2C
CGTCCGAAGCACGCCGGCTGTGAGGCGGACATGACCAGCCGGACCTAAATGTTGACGTGAACGTAAGCGGTATATATCTGTCTCTTATACACATCTCCGAGCCCACGAGACGCGTAGTAATCTGGGGGGGGGGGGGGTGGGTTGGGGGGGGGGGGGGGGGGGGGGGGGGGGGGGGGGGGGGGGGGGGGGGGGGGGGGGGGGGGGGGGGGGGGG
>NZ_JBNDHT010000722.1:0-213 GCF_056755115.1 Rhizobium sp. SVR5-2C
GTTCTGCACGGGGATTCATAGCCGCCACCACATCGGCAGCGAGCCCGTGACGAAGATCAGCGCTACCAGGGTAAGATCTGTCTCTTATACACATCTCCGAGCCCACGAGACGCGTAGTAATCTGGGGGGGGGGGGGTTGTTTTGGGGGGGGGGGGGGGGGGGGGGGGGGGGGGGGGGGGGGGGGGGGGGGGGGGGGGGGGGGGGGGGGGGGGG
>NZ_JBNDHT010000723.1:0-213 GCF_056755115.1 Rhizobium sp. SVR5-2C
CGCCTTTGACTGCGTCCTTAGTTTTGCCCTTGGCGACCTGGGCCTTGCCCTTGCCTTCCTGCGCCGCGCCCTTAGCCCTGTCTCTTATACACATCTCCGAGCCCACGAGACGCGTAGTAATCTGGGGGGGGGGGGGTTTTTTTGGGGGGGGGGGGGGGGGGGGGGGGGGGGGGGGGGGGGGGGGGGGGGGGGGGGGGGGGGGGGGGGGGGGGG
>NZ_JBNDHT010000724.1:0-212 GCF_056755115.1 Rhizobium sp. SVR5-2C
GAGCTGAAGCTCGAAGAGGTTCATCGCCTCGAGGCCGAGATCAAGCTCGAAAAGGACACCATTGATCTGCTCAAGGCCTGTCTCTTATACACATCTCCGAGCCCACGAGACGCGTAGTAATCTGGGGGGGGGGGGTTTGTTTTGGGGGGGGGGGGGGGGGGGGGGGGGGGGGGGGGGGGGGGGGGGGGGGGGGGGGGGGGGGGGGGGGGGGG
>NZ_JBNDHT010000725.1:0-212 GCF_056755115.1 Rhizobium sp. SVR5-2C
GGGCATCCGTTACCGTCAGGGGCTTGGCGTCAGGCAGATCGCGCTGACGCGGCTCCATGTCGAGCAACTCGTAGACCTGTCTCTTATACACATCTCCGAGCCCACGAGACGCGTAGTAATCTGGGGGGGGGGGGTTTGGGTGGGGGGGGGGGGGGGGGGGGGGGGGGGGGGGGGGGGGGGGGGGGGGGGGGGGGGGGGGGGGGGGGGGGGGG
>NZ_JBNDHT010000726.1:0-212 GCF_056755115.1 Rhizobium sp. SVR5-2C
ATTCGGGAGAGGCCAAGGGAGGCGGCCAATAGTCCAGGCACTTCCGGTGCGAGGTCTGGCCGCGCCGTATCCGCGCCTGTCTCTTATACACATCTCCGAGCCCACGAGACGCGTAGTAATCTGGGGGGGGGGGGTGTGGGTTGGGGGGGGGGGGGGGGGGGGGGGGGGGGGGGGGGGGGGGGGGGGGGGGGGGGGGGGGGGGGGGGGGGGGG
>NZ_JBNDHT010000727.1:0-212 GCF_056755115.1 Rhizobium sp. SVR5-2C
TGTTGTCGTGCCATTCGTTTTTCTGCACTCCGTCATCGCATGCTTAGCTTCGCGCAATCTTGAAGCGGTACCTATTCCTGTCTCTTATACACATCTCCGAGCCCACGAGACGCGTAGTAATCTGGGGGGGGGGTTTTTTGTTTTGGGGGGGGGGGGGGGGGGGGGGGGGGGGGGGGGGGGGGGGGGGGGGGGGGGGGGGGGGGGGGGGGGGG
>NZ_JBNDHT010000728.1:0-212 GCF_056755115.1 Rhizobium sp. SVR5-2C
CCCCCCCCCCCCCCCCCCCCCCCCCCCCCCCCCCCCCCCCCCCCCCCCCCCCCCCCCCCCCCCCCCCCCCCAACCAACCCCCCCCCCCCCAGATTACTACGCGTCTCGTGGGCTCGGAGATGTGTATAAGAGACAGCATCGCGATCGTTGGCGAGTCCGGCTCGGGCAAGAGCCAGACCTTCCTGGGGATCATGGGACTGCTCGCGAAGAAC
>NZ_JBNDHT010000729.1:0-212 GCF_056755115.1 Rhizobium sp. SVR5-2C
CCCCCCCCCCCCCCCCCCCCCCCCCCCCCCCCCCCCCCCCCCCCCCCCCCCCCCCCCCCCCCCCCCCCACAAAAAAACCCCCCCCCCCCAGATTACTACGCGTCTCGTGGGCTCGGAGATGTGTATAAGAGACAGGTCATATGCCGTCCGCTGGCAGCCAGCCAACGACAGAACAACCGTTACACCTGTCAACACATATCGCAACTGCATCA
>NZ_JBNDHT010000730.1:0-212 GCF_056755115.1 Rhizobium sp. SVR5-2C
CCCCCCCCCCCCCCCCCCCCCCCCCCCCCCCCCCCCCCCCCCCCCCCCCCCCCCCCCCCCCCCCCCCCCCCAACAAACCCCCCCCCCCCCAGATTACTACGCGTCTCGTGGGCTCGGAGATGTGTATAAGAGACAGGGTGTAGTTAAGCCCGCCGCCCGGCGTCGGGATGGTTTCGCCCTTGATCTCCATGCCGAGGCCGCAGAAGAAATCG
>NZ_JBNDHT010000731.1:0-212 GCF_056755115.1 Rhizobium sp. SVR5-2C
ACATCCATGACGATAAGGGTGGTATTTCAAGGATGGCTCCACGAAGACTGGCGTCCCCGCTTCAAAGCCTACCACCTGTCTCTTATACACATCTCCGAGCCCACGAGACGCGTAGTAATCTGGGGGGGGGGGGTGTTGTTGGGGGGGGGGGGGGGGGGGGGGGGGGGGGGGGGGGGGGGGGGGGGGGGGGGGGGGGGGGGGGGGGGGGGGGG
>NZ_JBNDHT010000732.1:0-212 GCF_056755115.1 Rhizobium sp. SVR5-2C
CCGGCAGGCGGAAACTCCACTGCCACTGCTGGCCGACCACCTCTATCTGCTGCGCATCGGCCGGCACGGTGATGAACCTGTCTCTTATACACATCTCCGAGCCCACGAGACGCGTAGTAATCTGGGGGGGGGGTGTTTTTTTTGGGAGGGGGGGGGGGGGGGGGGGGGGGGGGGGGGGGGGGGGGGGGGGGGGGGGGGGGGGGGGGGGGGGG
>NZ_JBNDHT010000734.1:0-211 GCF_056755115.1 Rhizobium sp. SVR5-2C
CGATACGGCGTTCCATTCCTCACAGGGCAGCCTTTCGGCGCGCTTGGCGATACCGCGGGCAATGCATGATGCAGGAACTGTCTCTTATACACATCTCCGAGCCCACGAGACGCGTAGTAATCTGGGGGGGGGGGGTTTGGTTTGGGGGGGGGGGGGGGGGGGGGGGGGGGGGGGGGGGGGGGGGGGGGGGGGGGGGGGGGGGGGGGGGGGG
>NZ_JBNDHT010000735.1:0-211 GCF_056755115.1 Rhizobium sp. SVR5-2C
TGGATTCCGTCAGTTCCAGCTTCAGGCGGGACGGGTCGCAATGTGTCTTGGACAGAACCGAACGCACATCCTCATAGCTGTCTCTTATACACATCTCCGAGCCCACGAGACGCGTAGTAATCTGGGGGGGGGGTTTTTGGTTTGGGGGGGGGGGGGGGGGGGGGGGGGGGGGGGGGGGGGGGGGGGGGGGGGGGGGGGGGGGGGGGGGGGG
>NZ_JBNDHT010000736.1:0-210 GCF_056755115.1 Rhizobium sp. SVR5-2C
GCATCATGTATGCCGGTCGCCTTGTCGAAGAGGGCCGGACGGCAGACGTTTTTGCGGATCCGATGCATCCTTATACCTGTCTCTTATACACATCTCCGAGCCCACGAGACGCGTAGTAATCTGGGGGGGGGGTTTTTTGTTTGGGGGGGGGGGGGGGGGGGGGGGGGGGGGGGGGGGGGGGGGGGGGGGGGGGGGGGGGGGGGGGGGGGG
>NZ_JBNDHT010000737.1:0-210 GCF_056755115.1 Rhizobium sp. SVR5-2C
CCCCCCCCCCCCCCCCCCCCCCCCCCCCCCCCCCCCCCCCCCCCCCCCCCCCCCCCCCCCCCCCCCCCAAACCAAACACCCCCCCCCCAGATTACTACGCGTCTCGTGGGCTCGGAGATGTGTATAAGAGACAGGTATGGCACGCCCTGCCAGCCGCGCGTCCAGCCAGCAATGCTGGGACCTGGCCCTGTCCCCTCCTTAGCAGCAGTG
>NZ_JBNDHT010000738.1:0-210 GCF_056755115.1 Rhizobium sp. SVR5-2C
CCCCCCCCCCCCCCCCCCCCCCCCCCCCCCCCCCCCCCCCCCCCCCCCCCCCCCCCCCCCCCCTCCAAAAAAAAAACACCCCCCCCCAGATTACTACGCGTCTCGTGGGCTCGGAGATGTGTATAAGAGACAGGCAATTAGGTGTCCGCTAACGTACGGAGGCCCGTCTGAGCGGGGCAGTCTGATCCAGAGGATCGCGCGGCCTTCCAA
>NZ_JBNDHT010000739.1:0-209 GCF_056755115.1 Rhizobium sp. SVR5-2C
GAGGCCGTACAACCCCTCATTCATCCTGAGACGCTCGTCGTTCCGTTCGTTAACGGCATTCCATGGTGGTATTTCCAGGGGGTTGAAGGGCGTCACGCCGGCCGCACCGTTCTGGCTGTCGACCCTCGTCAGCGCCTCAAGCGATTGCTGCCGGAGCAGCGTGTAATTGGCGCCGTTACGACAATCACTGTGGAAAGACTTGCGCCCGG
>NZ_JBNDHT010000740.1:0-209 GCF_056755115.1 Rhizobium sp. SVR5-2C
CCCCCCCCCCCCCCCCCCCCCCCCCCCCCCCCCCCCCCCCCCCCCCCCCCCCCCCCCCCCCCCCCCCAAAACAAAACACCCCCCCCCAGATTACTACGCGTCTCGTGGGCTCGGAGATGTGTATAAGAGACAGGTGCTGGAAGGCGCGGGGAAGAGCGGTGCGTTACCGTCGGCACCGGACGAGCGCAACTCGCTGATCCAGTCCAAGA
>NZ_JBNDHT010000741.1:0-208 GCF_056755115.1 Rhizobium sp. SVR5-2C
CGTAATCCGTGCCGAGCTTCTTCAAGCTGCCTTCGAAGGCACGCATCGTGCTGTCGTAGCCCTGATCGGTGTTGCGACTGTCTCTTATACACATCTCCGAGCCCACGAGACGCGTAGTAATCTGGGGGGGTGGTTTTTTTTTTGGGGGGGGGGGGGGGGGGGGGGGGGGGGGGGGGGGGGGGGGGGGGGGGGGGGGGGGGGGGGGGGG
>NZ_JBNDHT010000742.1:0-208 GCF_056755115.1 Rhizobium sp. SVR5-2C
CGCAGACGACGCTCGACCGCGTCGATACGCTGATCGCGCAGATCGATCCCGCCAAGGTGAAGGGGTCGGTTGAGGATCTGTCTCTTATACACATCTCCGAGCCCACGAGACGCGTAGTAATCTGGGGGGGTGGTTTTTTTTTTTGGGGGGGGGGGGGGGGGGGGGGGGGGGGGGGGGGGGGGGGGGGGGGGGGGGGGGGGGGGGGGGG
>NZ_JBNDHT010000743.1:0-207 GCF_056755115.1 Rhizobium sp. SVR5-2C
CCCCCCCCCCCCCCCCCCCCCCCCCCCCCCCCCCCCCCCCCCCCCCCCCCCCCCCCCCCCCCCCCAAACAAAAACCCACCCCCCCAGATTACTACGCGTCTCGTGGGCTCGGAGATGTGTATAAGAGACAGGTCCAATAGGGGAGCGGTCGCCAGTCGTCGATCATCGTAACCGGCTGGCGGCCTCTGATCACAGATATCCACCGTC
>NZ_JBNDHT010000744.1:0-206 GCF_056755115.1 Rhizobium sp. SVR5-2C
ACCGCCGCGCGAACGAGACAGGGGCTTATCGGAAGGCCGGTTCTTGTGGTGCTCGTCTGCGCACTCGCGTTGGCTGCGGTGGCGTGGATAGGTGCCGAAATATGGGGGGAAAGCATCGATCGCGACGCGAAGCCAACGGCTTCTACAAGCGCTGATCCGGTCCCTAACACCCCGGCAGGAAGTGGAACGTTTGACAATAATCCAGC
>NZ_JBNDHT010000745.1:0-205 GCF_056755115.1 Rhizobium sp. SVR5-2C
TCGAACGGCGGTACTGGCCGAAGAGATCGAGCAGCCAGGAGATATTGGCATCGCCCTCGGAGGTGTTGGTGGCGCCGCCGGTGGTGCGCCGCGAGCCCATCTGGCCTGCGACCGTGTGCGAGGCGCCAACCACCAGGCTCGGCAGCGAGCCGGCCCCGGCGACCGTCACATTGCCGGAGGCGGCGTTGATGCGCTCCATCGCCTG
>NZ_JBNDHT010000746.1:0-201 GCF_056755115.1 Rhizobium sp. SVR5-2C
GCGATGCCATTTCAAAATCCGCCGATCCATGTCCAATATGCGCTGCTTCAGCAAGTCAACTTGATCTGCCAGTGCTGAGAGACATAGGTACGCCTCTGCCGGTATCTCAGTCTTTTCGCCCTTACGGATAAGATCAAGAAGTGCCTGCAGCCCATTGCGCCCGACGCCCGCGACGATGCCGAACTCGGCAAGATGGGCGCG
>NZ_JBNDHT010000747.1:0-201 GCF_056755115.1 Rhizobium sp. SVR5-2C
ACCTCCAATACCGTTATACGGCCCTCTATCTCGCCCATTGACGGAATGGCCAAGTTCGCACCGTTTCCACTGCCATCCCGTTTGGCGTTGTACATTGCTAAAGCTTTCTTTGCGGCGACCGACCGCACCATTGTGGATGGGGCATTTGGCGTGGCGTGCGAGCACCGCGCTCGCAGCCAAAGCAATTCGCTCAGGGGGCTA
>NZ_JBNDHT010000748.1:0-201 GCF_056755115.1 Rhizobium sp. SVR5-2C
CGTTATTATTGGCTTGATAGCCGCTCGGCACATTCAAGCACCGATTGGGGCACCGGCAGACGGCGGATCTCCTCGACCTGTCTCTTATACACATCTCCGAGCCCACGAGACGCGTAGTAATCTGGGGGGGGGGGGTTTTGTTTTGGGGGGGGGGGGGGGGGGGGGGGGGGGGGGGGGGGGGGGGGGGGGGGGGGGGGGGGG
>NZ_JBNDHT010000749.1:0-201 GCF_056755115.1 Rhizobium sp. SVR5-2C
AACTGCGCCGCAAGAAGCCCTCGCGACGGACATCTGGCATCTCGGCGAAGTGGTGATTTCCATCGGCGGCCGTAAGCCTGTCTCTTATACACATCTCCGAGCCCACGAGACGCGTAGTAATCTGGGGGGGGGGTGTTTTTTTTTGGGGGGGGGGGGGGGGGGGGGGGGGGGGGGGGGGGGGGGGGGGGGGGGGGGGGGGGG
>NZ_JBNDHT010000750.1:0-201 GCF_056755115.1 Rhizobium sp. SVR5-2C
AGAAGAAGTAGGCACAGACCGCGCTCGGAGAGGACCGCGGAGCTGTGCCGGAGATGTGCAATCACACTGCTATAGGGCTGTCTCTTATACACATCTCCGAGCCCACGAGACGCGTAGTAATCTGGGGGGGGGGGTTTTTTTTTTTGGGGGGGGGGGGGGGGGGGGGGGGGGGGGGGGGGGGGGGGGGGGGGGGGGGGGGGG
>NZ_JBNDHT010000751.1:0-200 GCF_056755115.1 Rhizobium sp. SVR5-2C
CTTTCTGAATGGCGGGTCGCTGCACCTTTTCGGCATCGAATGGGCTCAGCCCTGGCTGTTCTTCATCGGCCTCGCGCCTGTCTCTTATACACATCTCCGAGCCCACGAGACGCGTAGTAATCTGGGGGGGGGGGTTTTTTTTTGGGAGGGGGGGGGGGGGGGGGGGGGGGGGGGGGGGGGGGGGGGGGGGGGGGGGGGGG
>NZ_JBNDHT010000752.1:0-200 GCF_056755115.1 Rhizobium sp. SVR5-2C
CCCCCCCCCCCCCCCCCCCCCCCCCCCCCCCCCCCCCCCCCCCCCCCCCCCCCCCCCCCCCCACCCCCCCCCCCCCCAGATTACTACGCGTCTCGTGGGCTCGGAGATGTGTATAAGAGACAGGGGTTATACCGTGCTTGGCGGCAAGAGCGGAACGCCGCGGATCACCAAGCTCGGACCCTGGACGTGGGTCGCCACCC
>NZ_JBNDHT010000753.1:0-200 GCF_056755115.1 Rhizobium sp. SVR5-2C
CACGGAACCTTTATTCTGCTCTGTAGGGTGGGGCTTCCGCCTCAAACCCCGGGGATCAGCGCCGGCCACACCTGCGCCTGTCTCTTATACACATCTCCGAGCCCACGAGACGCGTAGTAATCTGGGGGGGGGTGTTTTTTTTTGGGGGGGGGGGGGGGGGGGGGGGGGGGGGGGGGGGGGGGGGGGGGGGGGGGGGGGGG
>NZ_JBNDHT010000754.1:0-200 GCF_056755115.1 Rhizobium sp. SVR5-2C
AGGCAAGCGCGGCGTTATCATGGGCGTCGCCAACAATCGTTCGATTGCGTGGGGCATTGCCAAAGCCATTCATGCACCTGTCTCTTATACACATCTCCGAGCCCACGAGACGCGTAGTAATCTGGGGGGGGGGGGGTGGGGGGGGGGGGGGGGGGGGGGGGGGGGGGGGGGGGGGGGGGGGGGGGGGGGGGGGGGGGGGG
>NZ_JBNDHT010000755.1:0-200 GCF_056755115.1 Rhizobium sp. SVR5-2C
TGACAAGCGCACCCTTTGTTACCATACCTAACAGTTGATGATTGCTCGCAATCTTGAACCGGTGAACGGCCTATGCCCTGTCTCTTATACACATCTCCGAGCCCACGAGACGCGTAGTAATCTGGGGGGGGGGGGTTTGGTTGGGGGGGGGGGGGGGGGGGGGGGGGGGGGGGGGGGGGGGGGGGGGGGGGGGGGGGGGG
>NZ_JBNDHT010000756.1:0-200 GCF_056755115.1 Rhizobium sp. SVR5-2C
CCCCCCCCCCCCCCCCCCCCCCCCCCCCCCCCCCCCCCCCCCCCCCCCCCCCTCCCCAAAAAAAAAACCCCCCCCCCAGATTACTACGCGTCTCGTGGGCTCGGAGATGTGTATAAGAGACAGGGACACTGTAGCCGCGCATCCTGCCTGCTCTCGCTGCTGCTGTTTCGCTAAATCGGGATCGAAACATACGGCTTCAG
>NZ_JBNDHT010000757.1:0-200 GCF_056755115.1 Rhizobium sp. SVR5-2C
ACGATAAGGGTGGTATTTCAAGGATGGCTCCACGAAGACTGGCGTCCCCGCTTCAAAGCCTACCACCTATCCTACACCTGTCTCTTATACACATCTCCGAGCCCACGAGACGCGTAGTAATCTGGGGGGGGGGGGGGGGGTGGGGGGGGGGGGGGGGGGGGGGGGGGGGGGGGGGGGGGGGGGGGGGGGGGGGGGGGGGG
>NZ_JBNDHT010000758.1:0-200 GCF_056755115.1 Rhizobium sp. SVR5-2C
TGTTTCCGGCGGCTGCGGAGCGGTCCTTTCCCAAAGCCCGTGGGAGCGGGGATCATCCAGCATCGGTCAGTCCATTCCTGTCTCTTATACACATCTCCGAGCCCACGAGACGCGTAGTAATCTGGGGGGGGGGGGGTGGGGTGGGGGGGGGGGGGGGGGGGGGGGGGGGGGGGGGGGGGGGGGGGGGGGGGGGGGGGGGG
>NZ_JBNDHT010000759.1:0-200 GCF_056755115.1 Rhizobium sp. SVR5-2C
ATGTCTGAGCATATGAAGGACCTGGCGAAGCGGTTCTATCTTCTCCTCTATCTCTTCCTCTCGCAGCGCTACAAGAACTGTCTCTTATACACATCTCCGAGCCCACGAGACGCGTAGTAATCTGGGGGGGGGGGTTTTGTTTGGGGGGGGGGGGGGGGGGGGGGGGGGGGGGGGGGGGGGGGGGGGGGGGGGGGGGGGGG
>NZ_JBNDHT010000760.1:0-200 GCF_056755115.1 Rhizobium sp. SVR5-2C
TGCCTAGCGAACTGGTAGATCTCGTCTATCTGCGGGTCTCGCAGATCAACAATTGCGCCTATTGCCTCGATATGCACCTGTCTCTTATACACATCTCCGAGCCCACGAGACGCGTAGTAATCTGGGGGGGGGGGGGGTGGGGTGGGGGGGGGGGGGGGGGGGGGGGGGGGGGGGGGGGGGGGGGGGGGGGGGGGGGGGGG
>NZ_JBNDHT010000761.1:0-200 GCF_056755115.1 Rhizobium sp. SVR5-2C
GTCGCCGATCTTTATATGCCCCTCGATGACGGCTTGGCACTCGTTAAACGGCTTCGGACCGATGCACGGTTCAGGGCCTGTCTCTTATACACATCTCCGAGCCCACGAGACGCGTAGTAATCTGGGGGGGGGGGGGGGTGGTGGGGGGGGGGGGGGGGGGGGGGGGGGGGGGGGGGGGGGGGGGGGGGGGGGGGGGGGGG
>NZ_JBNDHT010000762.1:0-200 GCF_056755115.1 Rhizobium sp. SVR5-2C
CCCCCCCCCCCCCCCCCCCCCCCCCCCCCCCCCCCCCCCCCCCCCCCCCCCCCCCCCCAACCAAACCCCCCCCCCCCCAGATTACTACGCGTCTCGTGGGCTCGGAGATGTGTATAAGAGACAGATAGCGTTGTGTTCATGCTGGCGTTTGTCAGGAATATTCCGGCATTTAACTGCGGCAACATACTGCGATATTTTGA
>NZ_JBNDHT010000763.1:0-200 GCF_056755115.1 Rhizobium sp. SVR5-2C
CCCCCCCCCCCCCCCCCCCCCCCCCCCCCCCCCCCCCCCCCCCCCCCCCCCCCCCCCCAAAAAAAAACCCCCCCCCCAGATTACTACGCGTCTCGTGGGCTCGGAGATGTGTATAAGAGACAGTCCACCAACCGCTCCGCAACAGGACGACTGCCGACGATGCCCACGATACCGCACATGAAAATGTCCCCAACGCTTTG
>NZ_JBNDHT010000764.1:0-200 GCF_056755115.1 Rhizobium sp. SVR5-2C
ACCTGCAATTGAGCCCGTTCCGATTGCGACGTTGACGCGGCGCGAACTCGAGGTGCTTCAGCTTGTTGGAACAGGACCTGTCTCTTATACACATCTCCGAGCCCACGAGACGCGTAGTAATCTGGGGGGGGGGGGGGGGGTTGGGGGGGGGGGGGGGGGGGGGGGGGGGGGGGGGGGGGGGGGGGGGGGGGGGGGGGGGG